>CAYRXJ010000152.1:0-2202 GCA_964428235.1 uncultured Candidatus Bathyarchaeia archaeon
TTGCCTTTGCATAAGTCTTCATGAAAAACTGGTACGGCTCAAGTGGGACGTTTATGTCACTTGATTGGGATTATAGCCGGTAATCTGGCGCCGGGAGTGGGATTCGAACCCACGAGGGCGTGATGCCCAACGGCTGTCGTGTCATTGGCCCGTTCATGCCTTTCGGGATCTCAAGGCCGTCGCTTTAACCACTCAGCCATCCCGGCGCAAACGCGCAAGACATTGTTTGGTGCTTAAACCATTTCAGACGGCAAGCCCAGACAGACTAGACGGAAAAGTTGTCGAGCGCACTCACCCACTCGGCCAACGAGAGTCAAGAGCCGACCCATAGCCCCTAACAATCTCTGGGCGAGTCAACCTGCCTCAAGAGGATTCCGAACCGCCCAACAGTCACCTAATAAGCAGTTCCGGCAACTCTCAGCAGGAAACTGAGTCGACAAAATTCCTTGGAAGCGGAAGGCTACAAATTCCTAGAGCATGTTACGGATGCTCTAGTTGAAGCATGGGGACGGACACTCGAAGAAGCATTCTCCCAGTCAGGCAGAGCGCTATTCGAAACAATGATCGACACAACCAAGGTCCAACCGAGACTCGTTGAGCAAGTTCACACGAAAGGCCACGACGAGAAAGAACTCCTCTATGATTATCTCGAAGAACTACTGCTGTTGTTCGAGGTCAAACAATTCGTTGCAGGAGAATTTTCGGTAAAATCCATCACATCTGATCCGCGTGGCATGAAACTCGAAGCAGCGGTATCAGGTGAGCAGTTCGATAGACGGAAGCACGACGGAAAAGTCGAAGTCAAGGGAGTAACATATCACATGATGGAGATCAACAAGACCCCTGGTAAAGTCACAGTCAGATTCCTACTTGATCTATGAGTCGGAGTCCCCTGAACCCTAGAGCTGGGGACGGATAAGACAGGCCGCCAACCTAATTGTTTCCCCCGCTCGCAATCTATGTCAATGCAGCCTAATTCTCGGCCCCCCAACTCTTACCCGACTGCTTTTCTAGCCATGCTTATAGGTACCTTTTCGAGACGGACCCGAACAGGAAGACATTGAATTACCAAGGCTCAGGACTAGTTAATCGATCAAGCAACCAGATTCCACTGACCCAAGTTCAACCCAACATTTGGGAAGTGCCCAAAAATTTCCAACCAGGGATGAAGGTCCCAGCGAGAATCTACGCGGACGAAGACCTCATCTCGAAGATGAAGACTGACCGCACCATTCAACAATGCGTGAACGTGGCCCATCTTCAAGGCATTTGCAATTACTCCATAACCATGCCAGACGGCCACGAAGGCTACGGTTTCCCCATTGGAGGAGTGGCTGCAACTGATTATGACGAGGGTCTCATAAGTCCAGGAGGCGTCGGTTACGATATCAATTGCGGCGTCAGACTCATCCGGACAAATCTCACAGAGACAGAAGTCCGCCCTGTTCTCCCCCAACTCGTCGAAACGATATTCAACTTTATTCCTTCAGGCCTAGGCAGCCGCGGCCAAGTCAAACTCAGCGTCACGGAACTCGACCGTGCAGTCACCGACGGACTTGACTGGGCCGTAGATCACGGCTACGCCTGGCCTGATGATCCCAAGACTATCGAAGAAGAAGGATGTATGGAGGCAGCAGATCCTTCAAAGGTCTCAAACAGCGCCAAGTCTCGTGGAGCACCACAGCTCGGGAGCCTCGGAAGCGGAAACCACTTCATAGAAATTGAACGGGCCGACAAGATATTTGACAAGCGAGTCGCAGAACGCCTAGGTGTCCACAAGGAAGGACAGATTCTCATCCTCATACATACCGGCAGCAGAGGATACGGACACCAAACATGCAGCGATTATCTGCGGGTGATGGAGAGAGCAATCAAAAAGTACGATGTGAAGCTTCCAGACAGAGAACTTGCTGCCTGCCCAAGCAAGAGCCCGGAGGCCGAAGACTACATTCCGGCCATGTCCGCCGCGTGCAACTTCGCCTTCGTAAATCGTCAGATGATAACTCACTGGGCCCGGGAAGCTTTCTCCAAGATTTTCCAACGCCCAGCAGATTCTCTAGATATGAAGATCGTCTACGATGTCGCGCACAACGTTGCCAAGGTCGAATCCCACGTCGTTGATGGAGAAATGACCAAGGTAACGGTTCATCGGAAAGGAGCAACAAGATCCTTTCCCCCCGGTCATCATGACATTCCAGTAGA
>CAYRXJ010000152.1:2302-3757 GCA_964428235.1 uncultured Candidatus Bathyarchaeia archaeon
GCAGAGGAAGCTCCGGGAGCCTACAAAGATGTTGACAGGGTCGTGGAGGTAAGCCACCAGTTGGGAATAGGGCAAAAGGTCGTCCGGATGACTCCTATTGGAGTCGCAAAAGGATAGGCTTGAGACGTCCCATTACACGCGCGCCTTGTAACGGCGAATCCACGGGGTATCAGTCGGGTCAATTCCTCTCAGAAATGCGAGGTAAACTGAGACCGCGTCTAAGTAAAGAACAGGTAAGAGCAACTCGCTGAGGCGAGGGCTTCCTCGAAGTCTCACCTCTGCTGACGCAATGCCACTCGCTTTTCTTATCGTTGAACGAAATGCTCCCAGCATACTCTTTTCGAGCTGTGTCTCGGAGTTGCCTCTAATGAAGACGGGCAAGAGCGGAAGGCGCTGCTTCGACCAGGCTTCGATCTCGTTGTGACTAGCCTCCGGCAACAGCGAATGTTTCGCAGATATCTTGCTATTCTCAGCCAGCTGATTCTTGAAACGCCGTGCCACTGAGAACATTTTTCGAAATGCGAAGATTACAGGGAAACTACCTCGTAATGAAAGGGCAAGGCGTTTCGACGGGTTCTCGTCAAGTGCGATCTGTCTGCTAATCCGGTCGCGCAATTTGGTCAAGTCCCGAATTGCTGACTCGATCTCCGGAGTTGGATCCCCCGTTATCATAGATTTGTGAAGGGCAGTGGCCGTTGCGACGACCATTTGAGCGAGTGCCGCTCTCGGCGCCGGGGCTGGCTTAACCAACATAAACGGAACGCCAAGATCTTGTGACAGTTTCTGCAGTTTCCCACCAGTCCCCACCGCTATTAGGCCGCACTTTCGCTTTCTCGCCTCGTGAAATGCAGCTATGGTTTCCCGGGTATCACCTGAATAGCTTAGAGCCACGAAAAGTGAATCGGGTCCTACAAACTCTGGTAAAAGCGGATCTCGGTGTACGAAGATGGGGAAGGGAATTCGGTCCCCAAGCCAATCGAGGACGAGGTCTCCCGCCGATGCGGATCCTCCCATACCCATCAAGACAACATTGCGAAAACTGCTTCGCGCTAGCCTTCCTCCCGCTGGGACAGCCAGTTGAAGTTGGCTTGCCATGGACTGAGGAAAGCGCTCGACTGCACCCATCATGTCCTTTGAGTCCAAGATAGTAATCGACTCTTGATTGTCGAGGACTGACGGCATGATTGAAAAATGAAATTCTCGACTTCTAAGCGTTCGCAGTCTTGCCGAAATATTCCAAACCAACTTATCCTCCCTCATTTCAGAGGGGGAATCATGGCTCCGCCTTCTCGACGCCAGCACGGCCTCTCCGTGGCCTTGCCGGGGAGTCTTACATTGGACATACCACACTTGCGAGAGAAAACCACTCGCCTTGGTTTCATTGCACGAGCATTGGGTACGTTCAGGATCGACGAGGTAATCGTCTATAGAGACAGGCCCGACGGAGAAACTGAG
>CAYRXJ010000153.1:0-3710 GCA_964428235.1 uncultured Candidatus Bathyarchaeia archaeon
ACAGTCTCTCGCGGCATGATTCGTCATGGGTCATCCCAAGATGACTGGGCCTTAAGAAGCACGTCACCCGCGGTCATGGGACAAAGTACATGGTGCCCGGAGGGGAATCTAGACAGAAGATCCGCGCTAGGCTCTGTGGGTAGGACTTCGCCATCTCCCGTACGCTAGGAGGAGTGGAGAGGAGCAACTCGCCTCGATGATGTTTTCAGGCAAGCCATTCGAGCCACTCACCATGGGCCTGACTTCTCGCCAAGACCTTCTCGCTTTTCTTTTCATGACTGAATCTTGTTAGTTCGAGAAGGGGGGTTTCTGCATTCCCCGGCCACTCTAGACTGACCAGAAACAAGTCCTTGTTAATGGATGCCCTGGAGAGAATTGATTCTAGTTTCTTCCTGTTCTCATCGTTCGCTAGAGATAGCGTGAACGAATGATAGATGCAAAGTTGAGAGTTGTTCTGGGCTCGATCAAGGAGTTCTGGAAGAACTTCGAACGCGTCTCCGCGCGTGATTTTGGGAGGGTTTTGTCTTGCGATCTGAATTGCCTGTTCCAGTTGTTTGACCCGTTTCCGTTGTTCAGGCCATACCAAGGCGAGTAGCCACTGGACGTTTTCAGGATCTCGTAGATCAATCGGGTTAAGGTCGAGTCCTAACCTCGAGACTATTCCCGGAAGCTCATGCGGTACCGGGGGATGCTTTTCCCCTCTCATCAAACATTCAATCTGAACCGGTGAGGTTGCGGGTCCACACTCCATGCCTTCGCCATATTTGTAGTGGTAACGGTCCCAGAGCAAGGTTAGTCCTGCGCTGGACCCGATCTCAATCATCGTCAAGGATCTGTTTCTTGACTGGCGTGCGACTAGTTCGAAGGCTGGGACAAGCGCAGCGCAGCGTGCGACCTCGTTCGTCTGAACTGACCTAGTCTTGATTATCTTCGCAATCTCAGCTTCGTGGTCGAGCACGAAATTGCGGAAGTAAGGATAGACGTACTCGTAGTGTCGAGTGTTCTTGTTGAGGCTGGGATAGAATGCTGCGAGCTGATGATGCTCGCCTTGCAAGAGCAATAGATGAACTGCTCCAAAGAACAGGTTCGGAAGTGCATCCTTCCCAGGGCCATGAGCGGCAACATCTAGAAGCTGCGGGTCCTCAGCCACTCTCATCGCGAGATTCGAATACAACGAGGACCTGTCAGAATAGATCTTGCTCGCGTAATGTCGAAAACTTTCGGCGATCTTGTCAGGTAGTGTCGGGTGTGACTGAGGTCGCTCCATCTTGGTCGGCTCCATAAGCAAGTCTAGCGAGTGAAGCGTCTCATCTGTTCGCCGACGATTCTTGACCCGAGAGACGAGGACTTTCTTCCCAGGAGGCTTGTCAAGACCTTTTTGTGATCTTGTTGTCGGTCTGGTAGACGATCGATGATCCGGTTCAGCTCGCTAAACAGGCTATCGTAGTAGTCCAATCTGTGCCTTCTCTGGTCCACAAGTTGCCAGTCAAGTTGGGTGTAGATCGTTTCTCTCCTGTCACCGTCCCCATCGTGTATCACTGCCTCAGCTTCGAACATGAAGTCCTGGTTCTTCCGGCGGAGCTCCGTGTATAGAGCGAACGGTATTCTCGAGGGAGGAGAAAAGGCGATGTACCCACTCTCGTGACGATCGTATTTCCGCCGGAGGTTTGTCTGGTGGCCACCGCTACAAGAGGAGAAGGTCCGGTAGCCTTTTCGATTCAGCAGCGAGACGATCTCCCGGATTGCCGGGTCAATCTTTGAGATGTTTCTTCCCACCGTAAGGTCTTTCCAGTTGGACATGTCGAGCTGACCTAGTTTCCTCGAATGTGCACGGGCTACAATTTCACCTGCCAATTTGAGCCTAGCTTAGGTGTTTTGCATGTTAAGAAATTACGGTTTCTTACCCAACCCTGTGACACCAGTGTGGACCTTCTTCCTCTTTGGGGGCGAACCGTCCACGAGGAGCGAATCCAGATCGTGCTCCTTTGTTGACGAGGCTGATCGCCTCAATGTCCTCGGCATCAACTTGATCGCTCAACCATATTGTGTTTCTTTTCTGGAATTTTTCTTCGTCTAGCGCGTATTGCATCCACAGAAATCTTGTCTTGCCGGGTTTTCCTGGAACCGGCATGTACACATTGATTGAGAGTCCCCACGGATAGAAGTTTAAGGTGATGTTCGGGAAAATGAACCACCATAACGCGAACACCTTTCTCTTTGGATTCTTTGGGTCTCGAAATCGTTCGGCCAAGAACTGGTGGTCGAACCCGTTCTTCGGGTCTCTAGAATACGCCCATTGTAGAGAACTAAATCTGTGTAATTCGGTCCGGTAGGATGACATGTCAATCGCGTCAGCGAGGCCTTCAGGTCCCTTGTGGACGAATCTGATGTGAAAGTTATCCATGTAGTTCCATGCATGCTGCTTCCAGTTCCCCTCAACCTCTCGGACCTCACTCTCTCCATGATATCGCCGAAGCTCTTCTAGTCTTATTCCTTGCACAGATCCATCAATGTTCGCCGTGAACTCTTGCAGGGGGGCTAACGGGTCTCCTTGAGAGACAAAGACTAGTGGTCCCCATTCTGCAGTGTGAATACTCCACAGATGATCCGACTCCCTCGGGAAGTCACTCATTTTTTCAAAGCCTGCCTGCGAAGCAAATCTTCCTTGATCGTCAAACTGGCGTCCATGCTGCGGGCAAATTATTGCGCCTCCAGCGCTCGGCGATTCAACAAGGGCGTGCCACGCGTGAGTGCAGACGTTCGGGAAACAATGGAGCTTACCGTGGCGATCCCGCTGCAGAAAGAGAGGACTTCCGAGAAGTTCGAATGGGACGCGAGAGCCAGGGGTCTTGATAGGGTCCGACAGGTCAACCGGCTGCCAGGTTTGGGCGAAGATGGTCCCCAACTCTAGATCTAGAAATTCGGGATGGACAAATGCTGTGGCCGGAAGTGATTCTGCTCGATCGATTTGAGGATCTACGAAGAACTGTTTGCTAGAAAAGGCCATACTGATCTGGTCCAGTTCCTTTGCTGTGATCCTAGAATGTCAACTCTTCGGATGACTTACCATCTTTGTGAAAAGAGAGCTTAAGGGAGACAGGGGATCCCGTTGAACCTCATGAGTCCACAGAGCTTCACTGTAGAAGTAGTCGTTGAGAACAAGCCGCTCGCACGTGATCCAGAGGGAGAGACAATCCATCACAATCTCATCCTCAAAGGAGGATATACACAGGTAACCAATGTAAGGGCCGGGAAGCTTCTACGGATGAACGTTGAAGCCAACTCCTCTGAAGAGGCAAAACAGCTTGTCAGAAAGCTCTGTGATGATCTTCGGATCTATAATCCTGCCGCGCACGTTTGTCAGGTCAGAATAGTAAGCTAGCTCTTGGATCGGTCAACTTTTTGAGAGAACATGTGTGGTGGTCAGCACTCTATTGTGTTCATTTGTGATTTGTCACGCGAATTTTTGGATAAACTTAAACGCGTCTTTGAGTTCAGGCCCCTAAACTAGGCCGGTCCAAATTATTGACTGGAATTGGCTCGTCGTTCAGACTCCTGATAGCTCTAACAATAGCGTTCTCCCTAATTTCCCTTCCAAACCCAGGGAGAACACCCTCTCTCTCCGGAATACCATCCGTTCATGCCGCCCAAGCACCCAATGTGCCTTGGATACCGGGAGGGCCCTCCCCGGGCAATCGGACATACAAGGG
>CAYRXJ010000154.1:0-3668 GCA_964428235.1 uncultured Candidatus Bathyarchaeia archaeon
AGTAGCAGCAATAGTTCAAGGCGCTCTTGCGGCAGCCGTAACTTCATACCTTCTCTATGACGCTGTCTATGGGAGCCCCGGTCCCGCAAGAATTGTTGCCGGCGGAAGCGCTGGAACTTGGCTCACAGTCGGATATCTCGGCTACATCATGCTCGGACCACTCGCAGCAGCAGTAACCGCTCTATTCTACCAGCACTTAGAAGTCAACCTCCGCACGCCATACAAAGGCTGGCCAAACCTCCTAGCATGGCTTCACCTCGTCCTCATGAACGTAGGAGTCGTCGGCGCAACATGGCTAATGATGAACGGAGGCTATAGAGGAGGACAACTGACAATCAGCCTCGAAGCGCAAAACCCGACATGGAGCATCGGACAAGTACTAGGCCAAGTGCACGGACAAGTCCTCGCCGGATATCCAGCATGGATCGCACCTTTCGCGGCAATCGCGATACTGGGAGCATTCGCTGGCGGGCTGGGCTTCGTCGCGGTCTGGAGACGCGCCCTGAGAAAAATTCCCGTAGCAACATAGAAAGGAGCAGACGCCAAGAATGGAAACACTGCTGGAGCCACCAGGAAAGATCGTCGAAGAATCTGCTCCGTGGAGCAATCGGTACTCTGCGGTAGAGGGAGAGATCCTCGAAATCCTCAGGCGGCCAGCAATGTTTCCACAGAGCCTCAAAGAACTCTTGCACGAGCTAACCCCCGTTTTTTCGGACTCCCAAGTCTGGCGAGGAATCCACAATCTCCTAGACGACGAATTGATCCGGATCGTCTACACAACCGGATACGAGATTGGACTCGAGTGGGCCTGACCTGACCTAAGAGACAAGAAAAAATGCAGGAAACAAACTGGATCTGGCTCAACGGCAATCTCGTGAAATGGAACGATGCCAAGGTCCACTTTCTAACGCATGCCCTGCATTATGGAACAGGTGTCTTCGAGGGAATCAGGTGTTTCAGGACAGCGAAGGGTCCCGCGATCTTCCGTCTTAGCGAACACGTTTCGCGGATGCTCGAGAGCGCGAAGATCTACATGATGAACATTCCATATTCCTCGAAAGACATCGTCGAGGCTACGAAGTCGCTGGTCGCTGCAAACAAGCTGGCCGAGTGCTACATCAGGCCTCTGGCGTTCTATGGTTATGGCGAGATGGGGCTAAACCCTCTCCCAAACAAGGTAAGCCTCGGAATCGCTTGTTGGCGCTGGGACAGTTATCTGGGCGAGAAAGCGGAAAAAGAGGGTGTTAGATGCCAGGTCTCCTCTTGGAGGCGAGTTAACTCTTCCACGATGCCTCCGCAGGCAAAGGCTACAGCGAACTACGCGAATGCTAGTCTCGCGAAAGTTGAGGCCTTGAAGGCCGGCTACGATGAAGCGATAATGCTGAACACTGATGGTATGGTGTCCGAGGCTTCGGCAGGGAATGTCTTCAGGATCAAAGACGGGATCATCAGCACGCCCCCGGCCGATGCCGGAGTCTTACGCGGCATAACCAGAGACACGATCATCAGAATAGTTCCAGAGCTGGGACTGGAGTTTCGACGAAACGATATTTCGAGAGAAGAACTCTACACTTCTGACGAGCTCTTTCTGACCGGTACCGCGGCAGGAGTAACGCCGGTCAGGGAGGTTGATGGAAGGAAGATCGAAGGAGAATGGCCGATCACTCGGAAGCTGAGAAAAGCATACGATGACATTGTCCACGGGCGAAACCCGAAGCATTCCAAGTGGCTAGACTACATTGAACAAGATAATCGGAAGAGACCATAGACGACGTCCGCAACTATACCGAAGAAGATTCTAGTCGCCATTGATGGATCACAATCGGCCCTGAAGGCCGTGGTTTATGCCGCCCAGCTCGCAAAGCTCGCAGACTCGAAGCTGGTGATATTGAACGTGATCCTCTTGCCAGCATTTGCTTCAACCGAGACCGTGGACAAGGTCCGAAAAGATCTCTCGACGAAGGCCAATGAGATTCTAGGTCATGCAAAATCGGCCGCCAGTGTCGCCAAGGTGGCTCTGGAGACCAAGACCATCGAGACAGATCACTCGGTTGTCGAGACGATCGTTGAACAGTCAGAGATCGAGAAAGCGGATCTCATCGTGGTAGGCTCCCGGGGGGTCACTATGGGTAAGCTGATGCTTGGTAGCATTGCGGCTGGAACTGTGAATCTGGCCCGTTGTCCTGTGTTGGTTGCGAGGTAGAACAGAGTGAAAACAATTGACATGTTTAACCTGAAAGGAAAAGTTGCTGTCGTTACTGGAGCGTCTAGCGGGCTCGGCGTGATATTCGCCGAGGCACTGGCAGAAATGGGCGCGAACATCGAACTAGCGGCGCGAAGAATCGACAAGCTCAACAATGTCGCGGAAAAGATTAGGTCACTGAACGTGAAAGCGCGTCCGTTCCAGTGTGATGTAAGCAAACAAGAGGAAATTCAGGGAATGGTCGATGACACTATCAAGACCTTCGGTAGACTCGATATTATCGTTAACAACGCTGGCGTTGCTGCAATGAGTCCGGCCACAGACATCTCCGTTGATGACTGGAACAAGGTCGTCTCTGTCAACATGACCGGTGTCTTTCTTTGTGCGAGGACGGCAGCGAGACAGATGATCAAGCAGGGCAGTGGGGGAAAGGTCGTCAATATTGCCTCTGTATATGGAGCAGTCGGGGATGTCTTTCCAGCGTCACCATACTATGCAACAAAGGGAGCTGTGATCAATTTGACACGTGATCTAGCAGTGGAGTGGGCTCCCTACAAGATCAGAGTGAACGCTATTGCACCGGGATTCTTGCCTAGCGAGATGACGGACGCAATCTTTCAGGACCCCGGTTAACTCGAATATATTCGGAAGACAACACCATTGGGCCGACCTGGAAGTCCGGACGACTTGAAGGGTGCAATAGTTTACTTATCATCGTCGGCGTCAGATTACGTTACGGGACAGACAGTTTTCGTTGATGGAGGGTGGACAGCGTGGTAACCATGAATTGGAGGGATTTCCTGAGAAAACATTGGAGTGCGACGGGACTTTTCCTGGGAGCGGGGATTCTGCTGTTCGCTGGTGCGATCTACGTATTCCGCTGGTTCGCGGACGTGGCTCAATCATCCGGACTAGTGCCCTCGAGTTTGGGCTTGTGGACGATGAATCACCTGGTCAAATTCATCCTGTACCTAATTGGTTGGGAGATACTCTTGATCGGAATCCCAACAATTGCTGTGGGAGTGGTCATCTGGCAGTGGTGGAAGAGATTGCCGACCGAAGAGAGGGTAGAGTATGACTTCGGGAAGCGCTCGCGCAAGACGAAAGGTGGAGGGGGAGGCTCCCTGCTGTTCTTCATCGTCTTTTGCATCAAAGTCTACCTGGACGGGAACTGGAATGTTCCCATCGCTACCTGGACACTAAACTATGTCGTCGATTCAGTCGTTCTCATTGTCATACTTGCTGCAATCATCTTTGGAATACCCGCGACCATTGCGGGAGTCTGGTGGGTCCGCCGCGAGATGAAGAAAGAAACCACTCAATAGAGTTCTGAGTGCCACGATCTGAAACGCTGAGTCCAGACGTACCAGAATTGCCGTCAAAGGGTCGATTGTGGTGTGCCTTCGGAACCAACGCCTACTTCTCCCAAGAGGGAAGCTGGCCTGTTCCCGGTTTTTGCCTATGG
>CAYRXJ010000155.1:0-3655 GCA_964428235.1 uncultured Candidatus Bathyarchaeia archaeon
ACCTGGGAAAAGGTCGAGCGACCCGCACTACAGAGGAGAAGACAAAGACATCGTCCGAGCGAGTGAACCGATTGTCTTCGACATTTTCCCATCAGAGCCTGATGGTTACTGGCACGATTGTACTCGAACCTATCTCTTCGGGTCTATCCCGAGGAAGGTGAAGGAGATGTATGATGCGGTGCTGGATGTCCAGACTTCCGCGCTGGACATGGTCAAGGAGCAAGTTCCCTGCATGGACATGATGATGAACGCGTGCAAGATGTTCGAGAAAAAAGGCTACCCGACGGCGAGACAACTTGTCAAGGGAAACAAGGAAGCCCGGACTCGCGGGTTCATGCACGGTCTCGGACACGGTGTTGGACTGACAATCGGTGAAAGACCGTACCTCTCGCTGTATGGCAGAGAAAACTTGAGGAAAGGATCCGTTGTCACTATCGAGCCGGGATTGTACGATCCAAAGTGGGGCGGAATCAGGATTGAGGACATTGTTGTTGTCGGGTCGCCGTCCGAGAATATCACGCCTTTGTCTAAGGATATTGAATTATAACAGCGCCGAACAGGTATAGGTTATGTATGGGGGCGGGACACACCCCCGACAGAGGATCAAAGTCACCTCCGCCGGCGGCGTAGTCTATCGATGGGACAAGGAGAACCCGCTCTTTCTACTTCTCTTGAGTGACAAGAGAGGAGTGTGGTGTTTGCCGAAGGGATTGATTGAGGAGGGCGAAGACGAGGTGACTACGGCGATGCGTGAGGTACGTGAGGAGACTGGTGTGAGCAAGGTGAAGCTCCATGGGAAGCTTGGGGCGATAAAGTACCAGTTCGGGTTCCGTGCGAAGACGTACGATAAAACTGTCCACTTTTTCCTTTTTGAGACGGATCAGGCGGACGCGAAGGTTGGAACTGAACACGATGCTATGGAATGGTTTCTCTACGATAACGCGCTGCACCGTTTGAGCTATCCCAACGAGAAAGAGATGTTGACGAAGGCCTGGGGAATCATACAAACAGAGAAGACCCATTCGGAGGAAGCGAAGACGGGACAGACCAAACTCCCGACAAGCTAGCGCGAGTTAAAGAGGCTCATTCTTAGTCACTTTTTCGAACCGAGGCCTGCTTTGATTGATCGATCCATCCTCATCTGAACTGAAGGTCTACAGCACTCTCTCCCGAAAGCTGGAACCGTTTGTTCCACGCCGGCCTCACCGAGTGAACATGTTTGTCTGTGGCCCAACGGTCTGGGATGTCTCGCACATCGGGCACGGCAAGACCTACGTGGCTTACGATATCATGGCGCGATACTTGCGCCGCAAGGGGTGGAGCGTCTTCTTCCTCCTGAACATTACAGATGTGGATGACAAGATCATCAACAAGGCGCATGATCTCAAAGAACAGCCTCTCGTGGTCGCGAAACGATTCGCGAGATTATTCTTCAAAGACATGAAGGATATTCACGTGGATAGTGTAAATCTCTATGCGAACGCGTCGGATCACATTCCAGAGATAATTGATCAAGTAGCGGGCCTTCTGGCGAAAGGTTTCGCGTATAGAGTGGATGGGGATGTTTACTTTGACACTTCCAAGTTTCCAGGATATGGAAAACTGTCACACCAGAGACAGGAAGATCTGACGGTTCACAGGGTCGATCCTGATCCGCGGAAGAAGCACTCTGAGGATTTCGCGTTGTGGAAGGCTCAGAAGCCTGGCGAGATCTTCTGGGAGAGTCCGTGGGGAAAGGGACGACCGGGATGGCACGTGGAAGACACAGCGATAACTCTGACCTACTTTGGGCCGACGTACGATCTTCATGGTGGTGGGACGGATCTGATCTTTCCGCATCATGAGGCGGAGATTGCGCAGGCAGAGAGCTTGACGGGAAAAGAGCCATTGGCTCGTTACTGGTTGCATACTGGACTGTTGAATATTCAGGGTCAGGGGATGCACAAGTCGCTCGGGAACTTCATCACGATCCAGGAGATGATCAAGAGGGTTGGTGCTCCCGGTCTTCGCGTATTCTATGCGAGCACGCATTATCGTAGTCCTCTAGATTTCACTGACGAGGCTCTTCAGCAGGCGGTGAGCCTGGCACGACGGTTTAGACGGGCCTATGACCAGCTGGCGACTGTGTCGAAGGTTGGGAAAGGAGAAGCTGACGCTGCTGTCTTGAAGAACTTGGGGGACGCACGGGATGATTTCTTCCACGCGATGGATGATGATTTCAACACGCCGAGTGCTCTTACTTCTTTCATTAGGATTGTCGGTCTCGCGGAAGAGGAGGTGAGGAATCCGAGAGAGGAGTCGGCGAAAGCGATTCTCGACGCGATGGCTGATCTTGGCGGGGTTCTTGGGGTCCTGGAGACAGAGAGTGTTGGGCAGGATCGGGTTGCTGAGCTGGTCAGCTTTGTACTGGAATTGAGGAACGAGTTGAGGAGTAAGCGCGAGTATGAGCTGGCTGATAGGGTCCGGGATAGGATGGCGAAGCTGGGTTTTGTGGTTGAGGATTCGGCGAAAGAGACTCGCTGGATTACTTAGCAGAAGAGTTCTTCGTCTGGTTTTTCGGACGGCTTGTTATGAACTTCTTGGCCTCGTCAAGCTGCTTGAATGAGCCGATGTCGAAGTGTCTTTCCGGGGTTAGGTAGCCGTATACTCGTTCTCCCTTAGCAACGAGTGTCGGGATAACGTTCGCGGCGATGTCTGATCCGCTTGTGAAGTACTTCAGAGAGCTAGGCTCAAGGAGACAGACGCCGATACTGACCGGATATTCTTTGATCACGGGTTTCTCCTCAAAGTATTCTATTCGACCGTCTTTGTCGAGTCGTCCGACGCCGTAGTCGATCCGGACGCCTGTGCTGAGGGCGACGGTGCAGGTGGCATGTTTCTCTTTGTGGTACCTGATCATGTCTGTGAGATCTAGATTCGTCAGAATGTCCCCGTAGTAGACGAGGAATGTTCCGTCGATGTGGCTGCTGGCTTCTTTGAGGGCGTTTGCGGTTCCTGTTCGTGGGCTGATGCTGTAGCCGATGTTTACCCCGTACTTTGAGCCGTCGTCGAGGTGGTTGCGGTAGACCTCGCTGTCCTCATCGGACAATAGCATGATGATGTTGCGGAGGCCGTGGCTGGCGAGGTAGCTGATGACGTAGTCGATGAACGGCTTGCCGGCGATAGGGATCATTCCCTTGGGGATGTAGCTTGTTAGTGGGCTGAGCCTTGTTCCGGCGCCGCCTGCGAGCACGAACGCTTTCAATTCGATGGTCTTGGGTTTCGTGGCGTTTGCCAGGACCGTATAAGGGCTTCAAGGAAAATTCTAGTAGACCGGTATTGTGTCACACGGGTTTTTTGAGCGCAATCCCCCGGTATTTTCTAGTCTCTCCCTGTCTGGCATGGAGAATGGGCGATTATCGTTGATCTGGGTTGATAGTCAGCCTGGATGGCTTTGCAAAAAGTCCACTAGTTCCACGTGAAACATGCGGGTTTGTTCGCACTCCTCCCTGATCGGTGATCAGGGTTTGAAACGGGCGATTTTTCGAGCGTAATCTTGGGAACGCTTGCCGCGGGGCTGCTATCTCGGGAGATTTCAGGTGACCCACTGGGGGGCTAGAATGATTTCACGGATGACCTGAATTTCACTGGTTCCAAGTTCTCAGGCGTCTGGATT
>CAYRXJ010000156.1:0-3649 GCA_964428235.1 uncultured Candidatus Bathyarchaeia archaeon
TTCTCAGCGACGGCCCGACCCCAAGATCCTTATTTTCAATTTGCATGTTCACGAGAAAGGTTTTAGTACGCACTTGCCCTCGTCAGCGCGATTTCATCTAGGTGCAATAGTTTGTCGATGTTCGCGGTACCAGGGGCCTACGATAGGGCCATAACAGTATTCTCTCCGGATGGAAGGTTATTCCAGGTTGAATATGCCAGTGAAACAGTAAAGCGTGGCGCAACAGTTCTCGGAATAGCCTCTCCAGAGGGTGTAGTGCTAGCGGCAGAGGAGCGCGCCGGATCGAAGCTACAAGATCTGTCGTTCATGTGGAAGATTTTCCAGATAGATGACCATGTAGGCACAGCGGTTGCTGGGCTCAGTTGTGACGCGCACATACTCGTGGACCAAGCTAGGGTCTATGCGCAAAGTAACAAGCTCATGTATGATGAGCCTATCGATATTGAGATTCTAACCCGTCGAATCGGAGAGATAAAGCAGCTTTACACACAACATGCTGGTGTCCGACCCTTTGGAATATCAATGCTGTTCGGAGGGGTCGACAAGAAAGGGAGCAGGCTCTTCTGGACAGACCCGAGCGGCGCTTTTTTTGCCTATCGTGCATGGGCCATCGGCGCAGGCGGCGACGCGGCAAACGAAATACTAGAAGCCGAGTACAGGGACAATCTGACCATCGACGAAGCGTTACTTCTCGGGATGAAGTGCATGACAAAAGTGTTAGAGGGAAAAGCTGAGCCTCAGAAGATACGAGTAGCAATTATTCCGAGAGAAACTGGCAAGTTCCAGAAGCTCCCTGTTGAAGAAGTAGACAAGTATCTTCGGAAGCTGGATGCTAGCAAAAAGGCACCGGCTAGCAAATGAGTGACAAGTTCACAACAGCACGCCTCTCAAAAGGCCAAGACCACTTCGAGATTCTCGTAAAACCGCAGCCTGCGTTAGATTTCAAGCTGGGAAAACCAATTCCCATTTCTCAAGTCCTCATGATCGAAGAGATATACTCCGATTCTGGCAAAGGGACAAGAGCCTCAGAAGAAAAACTGCACAAGCACTTCGGCACCACTGACCCTTCAAAAGTTGCCGAGGAGATCATGAAGACCGGTGAACTACAACTCACGACGGACCAGCGTCGCCAACTCATCGATGAGAAGAGACGACAGATAGTCTCCATAATCGCCAGAAACGCCCTTGACCCTAGAAGTGGGGCGCCGCATCCTCCACTGAGGATAGAACAAGCTCTTGAGCAAATACGAATATCGATCGATCCTTACAAGAGCGCTGAAGAGCAGGCAAAACAAGTAATTGAAGAGCTCCGGCCTGTTCTGCCGATAAAAATGGAACAGATGAGAATTGCCGTGAAGGTCTTTCCGGAGCATGCTGCTCGAGCCTACAACGCCTTCAAGAGTTTTGGCACGGTCAGTCGCGAGGAATGGCAGACCGATGGGGCCCTCGTAGCAGTTATAGAGATGCCTGCTGGAATGTACGGATCGTTTACGGATAGAGTTGGCAAGATGACACAAGGAACAATTCAGATGAAGGTTCTAAACTAGAAGGAAAAGAACAGTTGGTAATTGTCGCTGAACCAAAACAGGTAGTCGCTCCTGGCGAGCTTCTTGCTGAGGGTGATCACCTCATGGGGGACAACTCGTTCAAGCTCGGTACTCGGATCTTTTCTGCTTGCCTGGGAATTCTCGAGGTGGATGGCAACAGGGTCACCGTAGTGCCTTTGAAAGGCGGGTATTTTCCGCGAGCCGGAGATCTTGTCGGAGGAAGAATTGTAGATGTGGGTCTTTCAGGTTGGACTGTGGACATACGTGCGCCATACGAGGCAATGCTTCCTGCGTCCGAAACGCCTGGCCCGCGAGGACCTAGACGCCGCGACTTGTCTGAGTCCTTCGAGGTAGGCGACATGGTTATGAGTCAAGTTTTGGCTTTCGATCGCACGAGAGATCCATTGCTGACTGTGAAAGGACCCGGTTTGGGCAAGGTTTCGACAGGAAGAGTTGTCGAGATATCTGCTGCTAAGATTCCACGGCTGATAGGTAGAAAGGGATCGATGATTAGCATGTTGAAAAGGGAGACCGGATGCCAGATAACTGTCGGCCAGAATGGAGTGGTTCTCGTATGGGGGAAGTCTCCAGAAAACGAGAGTGTCGCCGTAGAAGCCATATACATGGTTGAACGTGAGGCACATACAAGAGGACTAACAGACAGGATAAGAGAAATGATCGCGAAATCAAACGTGGTAGGAGAAATTGCCAGAACCCAAGCAGCCTGAGAAACTAATCGACGACAAAGGTCTTCGAATTGACGGTCGCCGGCTAGACCAGCTTCGGCCCCTGAAGCTAGAGGTAGGTCTTCTAGACAAAGCCGATGGCTCCGCCTACATCGAACAGGGAAAGAACAAAATCCTGGTTGCGACTTATGGACCGAGAGAAGCGCATCCAAAACACATCGCTCTGCCAGATCGCGCCGTTCTGAGGTGCCGATATCACATGGCGCCCTTTTCCGTTGATGAGCGCAAGAATCCTGCACCATCGCGGAGAGAAATGGAGCTCTCAAAAGTCATCCGGGAATCCCTAGAACCTGTAGTTCTAACGGATCTGTATCCTCGGACAACCATTGATCTCTTTATCGAAGTCTTACAGTCCGACGGAGGCTCTCGATGCGCAGGAATTACAGCGGCTTCGCTCGCACTCGCGGACGCAGGCATTCCAATGAGAGAACTGGTCGCCGCTTGTGCTGTTGGCAAGATCCAGGGGCAAATGGCGCTTGACTTGTCCGATGCCGAGGACAAATATGGTGAGGCTGATCTCCCGGTTGCCTGGGTCCCCAACGCGAATCTAGTTACCCTTCTTCAAATGGATGGCATTCTGACGACAAGCGAATTTGAAAAAGGGCTCTCAATGGCCTTGGAAGCTTGCAAGACTATTCACGCGATGCAACAAGATGCTTTGAAAAAGAAGTACTTGACAATCAAGGAAGTTGCAGAAGAAAAAGAGGAAGAAGCTGAGGTAGTAGCGTAAATGTCAGCAACTCCACAACTTCCACCCGTCGCCAAGCTTGAACAAAAGACAGTGATCGATCTCGTAACCAATGGAAAAAGAATCGACGACAGAACAGCCGACAGCTACAGACCGTTACACATCCAGGTTGGGATTATCGAAAAGGCAAACGGTTCTGCCCAAGTCTCTCTAGGCAAATCGAAGGTTCTCGTCGGGGTGAAAATAGAGACAGGGACCCCCTTCCCCGATACTCCGGATGAAGGAGTATTGACTTGCAACGCTGAGCTAGTTCCACTCGCTTCGCCCTTGTTCGAGACTGGGCCTCCGAGCGAGCAGGCTATCGAACTTGCGCGTGTCATCGATCGCGGAATCAGAGAATCAAAGGCCGTCGACATGAAATCACTAGTGCTTGTAAAAGGGAAGAAGACACAAGTGGTCTTTGTCGATATTTACATTCTCGACCATGACGGGAACCTAATCGATGCTGCCTCGATGGCAGCTCTCGCGGCTCTTGCGAGCGCGAAGCTCGCCAAAGCAGAGATGAAAGGAGACGAGGTCGTCTACAAGCCAGGACTCCATCCACTTCCACTGAACAACCATCCAGTCGCCGTCACGTTTGCGAAGATAGGCAAGACCATTGTGGTTGA
>CAYRXJ010000157.1:0-3608 GCA_964428235.1 uncultured Candidatus Bathyarchaeia archaeon
AGTAAATCACCACTTTACACCTCCGAACTCCCCATCTGGACGAGCCTCATTCCAGCTCTGACTTGACAAACACGCAAGTTCCAACGGCGGCGCCCTACATCGCAAGGATAGGAAGTTTCTAACACTCATTGCCCATCTTTCACCCCCGTAATTGCAGGAAACCAAGCCGTCAGCTGTTCCATTTAGAAATTACTCAATTTGTTGCGGGATTCCTAGGAGCTCGAATCTACCAAATCGAAGCTATACGAGGAACCCAAAAAAAGTGTGAATTTTTCTCTTGCCCAAGAAAATCGTGTTTCTAGTGAAATCGTTCCTATGAGTAAAATCTCATCCAGTGTGAAATCTTTCGGCCCCCCCTGGGGGGGCTACTCACGTCTCAAGAGACTGCCGTAATCTCGTAAGAGCAAGGAAAAAGGGGTTGGGAAGGTGCTGTTGTCTTAGGTGCCTGTTATGGGTTCGATGTGGACTGCGCTGCATCCGCAGCCGTCCGCGTGCTTTCCGCGTCGCAATTGTCCGCGGTAGAGGCGTGACTCGAGCTTCTCTCCGTTCTGCTTCTCCCATTCCTCGACGCTGACACCGTATTTCTTCTGGATCCTGTCACGGTACCACTCGGGGATGACGTTGAAGCTGCAGAACGGTATGATCCTCATGTCCGGTGTCAAGTAGTGAATATCGCAGCGCTGTAGTCGCTCTTCGTCTTGGTTGTACTTGTCCTGGAAGTGCATCATTCCAAGGAACATGCTGCGGACATGGAATTCTCCGACAGAGCTGTAGTCGTGCTTCAGCAAGGCACCAACCAGCAGTTTGCTGAGGTTGAGGCCAGCAGGTTGCTTGTCTTTCTCGATGAAGCTGTTCAGCCTGGTAATGAATTTCGCAGCTACCAGGTACTTGTTTGTACCCGAATTCAGCTCGTCAGTCTTCTCGTCAAGGTACTCGAATAGTCCTTTGAGGTCAACGAACGAGGTTATCGGGACCAGTTTGTGGGTGTCCTTGTCCTCGAACACGTATGTTCCAGCGCCGCACGCGAAGTGTATCGATAGTTCGTATTGTGGTCTCTTGGTGAATGCCTCGACGAAGTGTGTTACTGGCGAGCAGCTTGGGACTGGGAACCATGCGTCCTTGGTGATCTCACCGTTGGTTTGTTCCTCGATCCTCTCGATGCAGTCTGGGATTGTGATTCGGTATTTCTCGCGTTCTTGCTTCTTCATTCGACCGGTGAGCGAGACTGGTTGGTAGCTGATTGCGCGGACGATGTCGATGTTCCTCTGGGCGAATCGGAGGATGCCGCCTAGCTCGTGGTCGTTGATTGACTTGATGACTGTCGGGACAAGCACGACTCCAAGGTTGGCTTTCCGGCAGCTCTCGATGGTGTAGGGTGCTTCCCAGTGGTTCTTCGGATTAGTCTTCGGACTAACACCGTCGAAGCTCATGTAGAGGTTGCTTAGCCCGTTGTCGCGAAGCGTGTGAGCGAGGTTCGGGTTGAGTGCGAGGTTGATACCGTTCGTGTTAAGCTGGATGTGGTCAACTCCCTCTTGTTTGATGATCTTGACGATCTCTGGAAGTTCAGGGCGGAGTGTTGGTTCTCCACCGGTAATCTGGAGCGAGTTTCCTGGTACTGGCCTCTCGGCTTTGAGGGCTCGGACCATTTCTTGGACTTGTGTTAGGCTTGGCTCGTAGACGTATGCTCCTTCGAGACCCTTTTTCACGTAGAAGAAGCAGTACCAGCAAGTCAAGTCGCAACGGTTTGTAACGATGATGTTCGCGAGGCCTGTGTGGCTGAGGTGGTTGGAGCACAACCCGCAGTTCGCAGGACATGCACAACTCTCTATCGGGACGTTCGGTGCGTGAGTTCCTTTTCCGTCAGACCAGTAGGTCGCGAATTTCTGATACATATCGTATGAGCCGAAGTAGAGCTCCTCTGTCTCACCATGTTCCGGGCAAGTCTTGGTCATGAAGACCTTCCCTTCACGCTCGAAGACAGTGCTTGGGAGAATGCGGTTGCATTCTGGGCAGATGCTCTGTGTCCGGCGAATGAACTGGCCTATCTGTTTCTGTAGCGGCTGTAGTTCCACCGGTAGCTCGATTTCTAACAGTGCCATCATATACCACGCTGAGTAGTGAATACCCGCTCGGGGACCGGTATTAATGCTTTTGACACCGGCCACAAGGGGAAATAGGGTACTAGCACAAGGGGTACCATATGCCCGTTCCTGGATCCCTCAAACGCCAACCGATTAACACGAACGAGATGGCGGACCTCCTTGAGCGACAATTCGAGCTTCCCCGCATGGAGACAAGAGCTTACCTCTTGATGCTGGAGAAGAACAAGATCCGGGTAGATGAGCTCGCCGAAACCCTCATGCTCTCAAGAAGCGGGGCCGAGGACCTCCTCAACACCATGTTGTCTCGCGGACTGATCATACGAGCTTCAGGATCGGAGAATTCCTTCAGCGCCTTACATCCGCGTATGACGATGACCAACATCTTCAAGATTTACGAGAAAGAAGTCGTCCAGTCTCTAAGAGATAGGAGAGCGACTGTCGATAGGGTGGTCAATCTTCTCACACCCATCTTCGAAGAGAAGAAAGCGTCCAGCTAAACTTCTTCGGAAGCCTGAGGGGGAAGCGGATTGGGACTGTACCGTTTCTTGTCCTTGTTCTCACCCAGAATATCCGCAAAGGGCTCAGCCTCATCCTCGGTCTCTGTCTTCTGATCTGCTTCGGAGGACACGGGAGCTTCTTCGGTGCCCGTTTCCGTAGAGGGAGCCGACCCCTCGACGGGTGCAGCAGCTGAGGCGGAAACCTGGTTTACTGGTTCTTGAGCAAGCTCGTTGGATTCGGCAGAAGGGGTCTGCATCAACGATGTCTCCGGAGCGACCTCAATGGCAGTAGATTCTTCGTTTGAAGCCCCGATAGAAGGCTCTTCAAGCTCCTCAGTCTCATCCATCGGCGCGACGTGATCCCGCTCGCGAGGGATAATTGGCCTAGGATCCTTGACCCCGTAAAACCGGTCTGTGAAATAGGAATAAACATCGATCATCTGGGCCGCGGGATGGGCCGGAAACTCGTCTTTCAGCTGACAGAGAGCACACAGGACTGTTGCGTGGCCTGTCTGCTTGTCGATTGTGACTCTGACTGCTTCTTCACCGCATCGCGGACACGTAAACACGGTTGGGAGTTTCTTCTTGACAATCCTAACTACTCTGCGTCTTCGTCGACCCAACCTTGTCCGTCCTCAACACTTTGAGGGGATGTAGTCAATATTTACCTTTGGTCAAGCCCAATCTCGAAATTCTCCGCCAACTCGGGGCATTATGCTTCGTTAGGGAAGCAATGTATAGCGAGCGCTTATTACACCCGATTTTTGCTCAAGACGATCGGTAATCATGGGTAAAGTAGTCCACTTCGAGATACCGGCCGACAATGTCGAACGCGCAAAGACATTCTACATGAAGGCCTTCGGGTGGCAGATCAACCAGGCTCCAGGAATGGAATACCATATGGTTGGCACCACTCCTTCCGACCAGAAGACAGGAATGCCAACGGAGCCCGGTGCCATCAACGGCGGAATGACAAAGCGACAAGACCCCGTGAAGAACACGGTCATAA
>CAYRXJ010000158.1:0-3602 GCA_964428235.1 uncultured Candidatus Bathyarchaeia archaeon
CCGCGGGTTCTGGGTTCCAATGGAGTCGCAAATGGTCAGTTTCAATTGGGACCCACCGACAGTCTGAGCTATCAGCGGACTCTCCCGGTATCGATCAAAGCGATCAGTTACCTGCCGGCTGCAAACGTCACGATCAGAATCTCAGGCCCTAGCGGCATGGTGAGTGGGTTTCCACTAAACAAGACGGCTGATGCTAGTAGCTTGCTCTCATATTCCTGGAATTCACCGGCCTCAGTTCTCGTCGGCACCTACACCCTGACACTCACCGGGACCCCCACCAAGACGCCGCCTGATGTTCAAACATTCAGTCTCACCGCAGCAAACGTGACGATCTCCTCCCTCAGCATAACCAAGAACCTCCTACAAGCGTCGATGACAGAAGACTTCCGTTTCACCGCTATCTATCCAAGTCTCGCGCAGGTCAGGACAGGATCAGTGAGTCTGCGTCTCGTTGAGAGCGACGGGGTCACATCACATCTGGTCCCCATGACGTACAGTACAGCACTTGGCCTGTTTCATGGAACTTTCCTGATTCCCTTGAGCAGCGAGGTAGGGCCCTGGGTCGCGACCGTGGAAGTGAACACCTTTGATGACGGTTATGGCAATAAGGGTCCAGCTTCAGGCGTTCTGAAGCCATTTACAGTAACTCAAGCAATTCTCACAGTAGCGGCCACTACTGGATACAACAACTATACCGCCGGGAGTGTCCTCGAGATCTATTCTTCAGTCGTAACACCTGGCGGGTACAATTTCACATCTGGAACCGTAATTGCAACGATATCCCATGGGACGAGTCTGGTTGGAAGCCCCGTACCATTGTTCTACGACGGTAGCCGGGGCAAGTGGGTTGGAAGTACCGTCGTCAACTCTACAAATCCTGCTGGCGTCTGGCAGATTTTGGTCAACGCTTCAGACACTTACGGTAATGCTGGTCAGGGGTCCACTTCGACGCTTGTCAGCATACCCGCTGGACCACAGCCACAACAGAATCCAACATTCACCTATCTCATCATTGCGGGAATCATCTTTCTGGTCGGACTAGCCGCCTTGGTCGCGTGGCTCATCTACGGCCGGAAAAAAGTCTTGAGAAGGGTTTTGAAAGTTGATATCGAAGCGGTCCACAGCGAAGCGGCAAAGGTTGAGAACCAGGAATTCTTTCAGAGAGTCAAACAGCAATTAGAGGAACAACGGAAGAGACCTTCTGATCCCTCCCACAGTAACTAATGCATTCTGTCTTGATGATCAGTCTTACAGAGCTGAAAGTTCATTCTTCGTGGCATCGGTAGAGCCCATGTAGTTGTATATCCCAGTCTTCAAGACCTTAAGCGATAACAGTGCGCATTTCAGTCTGACCGCGGTTAGCTGTCCACCGATCAACGATAGGATGTCCTCTTTCGAGATCTTGCGGACCTCATCAATGCTCTTGCCCTGGACGAGCTCGGTGAGCATTGAGGCTGAGGCTTGGCTTATCGCGCAGCCCTGACCGTTAAACTTGACATCCTTCACCGTATTCTTGTCGTCCACCTCGAGCTGCATCTCAATTACGTCGCCACAGAGAGGGTTCGAATCCTTGGCGTGAATTTGCGCGTGTGGCAAGGTCCCCTTGTTACGGGGATGCCTATAGTAATCGAGTATTATTTCGGAATAGATTGAGCTCATATCTTGAACACTTTCTTCGCTCGCTCGATCGACTCGATAAGCCGGTCGATTTCGTGCTCGTTGTTATACATGTAGAAGCTGGCCCGGGTTGTTGACGATACCCCTAATCGTTCCATTAAGGGTTGGGCGCAATGATGTCCTGATCTTACTGCGATTCCATCCTCATCAAGCAGGGACGCCAAGTCGTGTGCATGAACGTCGCCGAGGTTGAAGCTGACCACTCCGGACTTTGTCTCTGGGCTCTTGGGCCCGTAAATTGTAACTGCCTTGATCTTGCTCAGCTTGTCATGCGCGTACTCGGTGAGTTCTCTGTCGTGCGATTGGATATTCCTGAGTCCAACCCTCGAGATGTAATCGATGGCGGTTCCCAAGCCGATAGCGCCTGCAATGTCGGTTGTGCCTGCCTCGAACTTGTAGGGCGGGTCTCTCCATGTTGACTCGTACAAGTGGACTTCACGTATCATCTCGCCTCCACCATGATACGGAGGCATCTCTTCCAGCAAAGCCTTCTTTCCGTATAACACTCCGATTCCGGTTGGTCCACACATTTTATGGCCTGAGAAAGCTAGAAAGTCGCAGTCCATGTCTTGGACATCGACAGGCATGTGCGGGGCAGACTGGGCCGCATCAACAACGATCTTAGCTCCATGTTTGTGAGCTTCTCGAACATACTCGCGGACAGGGTTGATCGTTCCAAGGACATTCGAGACATGGGTCATCGCCACGATCTTTGTGTTTTCAGATTCTAGGTGTTGTCGATACTCTTCGCGGATAAGATGGCCGTCGTCGGTTATTCCGACGTATTTGAGACTCGCTCCTTTCTCCCTAGCGATAATCTGCCATGGGACAATGTTGCTGTGATGCTCCATCTCTGTCAGAACTATTCCGTCACCGGGTCCGAGGTTAGTTCTGCCCCAGGATTGGGCCACGAGGTTGAGGGCCTCGGTGGTCCCGCGAACGAAGACGATCTCGTTCGGACTGCTTGCGTTGATTAGCCGCGCGATCTTCGCTCTTGCTCTCTCATACGCTTCCGTTGCTTCTTCGCTGATCTTGTAGACTCCACGGTGGACATTTGCATTGTATTCGCTGTAGAATCGGTCGATCTCGTCGATTACTTCTAGGGGTTTCTGGCTTGTCGCTGCGCTGTCGAGATATGCTAGGGGTTTTCCGTTGACTCGTCGGCCTAAGACAGGAAAATCTTCTCTAATCCTGTTGACACTGAAGGCTGTGGCTGTTTTCTGCGTGGCTTGTCCCCTGACTGTGAGTTCAGAGGAGGGTACTGGAAAAGACGCTATGTGTTTAGACGTGACTGTGTCCGTGGTGCTCTTCTGGACTGCGTGCGCCTGTTGCTTGTTCCTTGCCTTTGGGTACGAAGCTGTGACCGCAGCCGCAGGTGAGATAAGATTCTGGGAAGTTGAACTTGAAGCCGCCGCCCATTTCTGTCTCAACATAGTCTATCTCGGCGTCTCCTAGAAGGTCAGCGCTCTTGGGGTCTGCAACAATGTTGACACCGTTCCGGTGCTCGATGATGTCGGTCTCAGCTGTCTTGTCGAGTTTCAGTCCGAATTGGTAGCCTGCGCATCCGCCTGCCTTCACGAAGACGCGAAGAGCAAGGTTTTGGTCGTTAACAGACTTAAGGTAGTCTTGGACCTTGACCGAAGCCTTCTCGGTTATGCTAATTGCCATAGTCTCTACCCTAGTCCTAGCTCAAGGCTCCCCTTTTAACCCCATCTCCCAAGTTACCGTCGTTTTTTGGTAACAACCCGGTAATCACCTTGAGGGGGGCATCCGCCTTATGATGCTTACCCGAGACGTGATTACGTGGCAATCCTGGGTCAACTCCCCAGCCGTTGATAAGGAGACTCAGGCTCGCCTGAAGCTCGTGCTCAACTACTGCCGCGAACCCAAGAAGAACGGGTAATGAGCGCCAAACTGCCACTGCT
>CAYRXJ010000159.1:0-3600 GCA_964428235.1 uncultured Candidatus Bathyarchaeia archaeon
GGGGATAGACTTGCCGTCGTACAAACCTCGCCCGTCGTTACAATAGTTCGAAAACCCTTTGCTTGTAGGAGTGTTGACCTCGGCGTAACCTGTTACTTGACCCCTCATATCTTTGCAATGGCCTGCAAAGCTTTTTCTGACATGTTTGCTGACGCTCGTTCCGCTCCCGATAGGATGGATGCTAAACTCGGCTATCGAGACAATTTGTCGCTTTTTCAAGGTCGCACTAAGATAAGGTGCGACCCCGAACTCAGTTAATACTTACTCTAGCTGACAAGACGGTTCTGGCGGTCAGGCGCCTTCTGTCGAAGACCATGAGACTGCTCATATTTCTCAGTCTTGTCGATATCAAGCTCCATCAACTGGACAGTTGCCTTCTTGATAATTCCAAAGATTTCTTCTAGCTCGGGTCGTTCGAAGTCCTTGAGGGACAGATTTCCGATCCATTGCATCCATCCCTGCATGCTCTTGGCGAGCGTTGAGCAGCATAAGCCAATTCCGTAAACGATGTCTAGTCTGTCTTGCGGATCAAGGTCGGAGATCCGTTTTACCCGGTTTCGTGCTTCTTCTACCCATGACTTAGGTTCGTCCGCCAATTCCATAAGTTTCTCACTTGGTTCTCGCTGCGAATCGATCATGTAGAAGTATCACAGCCTGGCCTGGCTCGCGACTACTTGGTCGTGATTCACGTGGCCAGTCCACGCGAGTAAATATTAACGTTATCTGCAACAAATCCGTTGAGCTCGCGGTTACAAAATCCAGCGTCGAAGAATTCAACGCTTTCGTAACCATTTGTGATTCTTCATCCTAGTTCGGAAGCTCGGAGAGAATGGATGCAATTGGCCTTAACGATAGTGCGTAAGTGATCCAAGCTAGCATTCCACCAACCGCACCTGAGAATACAATCACAAATTGCAAGGGTAGCATAATCGAGAGAAATGTCCTCAGAACATACGAGAGTACGAGAGGAAGCGACATCACTACCATTTCAACGAGGCCTAGCACGGCTCCAATAATCGAACCAATCACTGTTACGAACCTGGGTCGCGGACCATCCGAAAAGTCAGGATATCTTGATCCAATTGCTATTCCGAGACTCGCCTCAGCTAGGATGACCATGATTCCTAGCCCAAGAAACCCGGTCACTACGAAAGGTGAAGCCTGCAGTAAGAATATTGAAACTGCAACGGCGAGCCAGAGCCCTATGGACGAGATGAGAGTGGTGAACAATAGTTTGCTCTTCGCGAGCAGCTTTGCAGAAACCGGAAGAGCGCTGATGTTCCAGAGTCTTCTCCCTTCCTGACCAATTGAGGTCATTCCGAGGAAGAGTGAACCGAGGCCAATTCCGAATAGAAGGGGTATGACGAGGAAGATTGGATCGATCTGAGCGGGACCAGACCCTGACGAAGGGGCTGGCGAGAATATTGCAGGGAACGAGATCATGATGGGCATTATTATTGGGATCGCAATCAGTCGCACAACCTCCTTTCTTCTCGTCGCTGAACGAAATTCTCGTTTTAGCATAGCTATCGAAATCGACCCGAGTCCGAATACGCCGAGTCCGCTTGGTTTCGACATTGTTCCGGCTCCTGAGAAATGGACTGCGGAGGGCGTTACCGCCCAATACTTTGATCGAAGGGAGAGAGCAGCAAAGGAAAGCATGAGAAGAAAGAGAGAACTTAGACTGAGATACCCTCCCCCTCCTAGAAAATCTGACTGGAGTATTCTCGTCATAGCCAGAGTTGGCCAGAAGACGGGCACAAAGCTTGCAGCGTCTGCCGCTCCGACAAGGGAGCTGATAATCTGGACGAGAAAGACTCCGCTGAAGAGAAGTTGTGTAACAAGAAGGATGAAAACTATTCCGAGTATCCGCGCGATGGTGGTAACTCGGCCGCCCAGCTTGTTAAACGCGGTCGAAGCTCTCGCGAGTGAAGATCGAAGAATCTCAACGCTAACGGACCCAATAGAGGATGCAACGAGTGCGATTGGAATTAGAATCAAAAAGCTGGAGAGGTTGCCTGTGAGATACCCTATCGGCAGAGAATAGCCGAACGCTATCATGAGCAAGGGGGAATAGGTGTAGGTTGTAGACAGGGCGGATGCCGCTACGTACTCGCCTGGAGATATTGGCAGCCAGTTGATCGCATCCGTGCTCTCCGCCTCAGTGGATGCATTCACCTCCCAGAGAAGTCCCATGGTGAAGTAGAACCCGACAAGAAAGAGAGGGATACCCCCGAAGATCGTGATGACGAGCTGATGTGCCACGGAACCGTCTAGGGGGGCACCGCCGGCTTTGAGGAAGATGGTCGTGAAATAGCCGGCTGTCATTCCTGCGAAGAAGAGCGCGATGCCGATGAGCCCAATAAGAATCGGCCTGCTGGTGATACTCTTGGACACCGTTGACCTGCGGGTGCTTCGGAGTCGCGAAATCATCAGAACTTTGGCGAACTTGAAGAGAACTTGGACTCTCATCGAATCAGGGCCTCAACGATGTCCTCGACCCCTTTCGTCCCAGTGAGTTTCAGGAAAACATCTTCCAGCCCTGAACCTGGGAGATCTGCGTTCTCGCGAAGATCCGTTGCCGAGCCTTCTGCCAAGATTCTTCCGTTCTGAAGAATGGTCAGCTTGTCACAGATTGCTTCCGCGACTTCGAGAATGTGAGTGCTGAAGATGACGGCGACTCCGTCGCCGGCTAGTCCGTGAATGAGCTCTTTCACTAGCCGCGCAGATTTTGGATCGAGACCGTTGAGTGGTTCGTCCATTAGCAAGACACGTGGCCTGTGGAGCAGTGCGCCAATAATGGCGACTTTCTGTTTCATTCCTTGAGAGTAGCTGCTGATCATGTCGCCCTGTTTTCCTTCTAGGTCTAGCGCGTCAACGAACCGGCCGACTCGTTCTTTTTTCTGTTCGAATGGCAGGCCTCGAACGTCTGCGATGAAGTCGAGATATTCGGTCGCTGTTAGAAACTCGTAGAGGCGTGGTGACTCGGGAAAATAGCCCGGAATTTTCTTGATGTCCATCGTGTTAGCCTGGACATCGTATCCTAGGACTTGTATTGACCCGAAGGATGGCTTCGTCAGTCCTATTATCGTCCTCATCAGACTCGATTTGCCAGAACCGTTAGGCCCGAGAAGGCCTCGCACTTCGCCTATCTTTACCGAAATGCTGACATCGCTCAGGGCAACTGTGGGTCCGTAGACTTTGGTCAAATGTGAGACGTCAATTGCGGACCCGGTGCTTGCCATGGTATTCTCTCCCCGGATTGGTTTGAAGATGAAGCTTAGTGTACTGACGACTGGGAGGATCGGAAAAACAAGAAGTTGAGGGAATTATCTGAAAGAACTATCGGCCTGGAAGCGACGGGCCCGGTGAAGTGGGGCCTTGCGAAGGACTCGGACCTGCAGGTGCTAGTCCGCTGGTGGCGATGCCGGCTGCTCTTCGTCTCTTGAAGAGGAAGGCGAACAAACCTCCGACTCCTGCCGCAACCGCGACTGCGAGGAATATCGCGGTGAGTAACCCTACGTTGTTGGCTGGCGTGTAGAACGCTGTGTAGTCGGGGTCGTGAACGATCCTGTAGCCGCCCCACGTTGGATAGGAGAT
>CAYRXJ010000160.1:0-3549 GCA_964428235.1 uncultured Candidatus Bathyarchaeia archaeon
TATGCCCGAGACGATCAACAAGGTGACGGGTAACACATCAGGAATAAGTCACGTGCCACGCCGGGATTGGGACAAGATCTCAAGGAGAAAGGCCTCGATTGACAAGGCTTCGAACCTCATTGGATATAGACCTCGTGTGCAGATTCAGGAAGGGATAGTGAACACCATGAAGTGGATGACGGCTAACATGTCACGAATCAGTGAGGACGTTAAGCTCTAGCCTGCCTTCTGGTGATTCTCAACTAATCAAGGTTGCCGACGCTCTAGTATGAAAATTTGTACCGTCTTGGGAACTCGTCCCGAGATCATAAAGATGGCGAGCACAATTCATGAAATGAACAACCGGCATGAACAGACCATCATTCACACCGGCCAACACTATGATGATAATCTGTCTAGAAAGTTCTTCGAAGAACTTGAGCTTCCTCAGCCTGACGTGAATTTGGAGGTGGGCAGCGGCAGCCAAGCGGTACAGACGGGGACAGCAATGATACGATTAGAGGAACGTTTCAGAGAAGTCAGTCCAGACGTTATCCTCGTGCAGGGGGACACCAACACAGTCCTCGCGGCGGCACTCGCTGGCGCAAAACTAGGAATCAGAATTGGTCATGTTGAAGCAGGACTAAGAAGCTACGACTTACGAATGCCTGAAGAACACAACCGCAGGCTGACTGACCACTTGTCCTCTTACCTCTTCGCTCCTACAAGCACGGCTGCCAAGAACCTCTTCCAGGAGTCCTGCTGGGGGAGGGTGGTTGTAACGGGAAACACAGTCATCGACGCATGCCTTCGATACAAAAAGAAGGCGGAGAGAACCTCAAGGATACTCGAAAAGATACCCTTCGAGTCGTTCGCATTAGCCACAGTTCATCGCTCAGAGAACGTTGACGACCCCGACGTGCTTTCTGAATTCTGTAAGATTTTCTCAAAATGCTCCCTCCCAGTCGTGATACCACTGCATCCTAGGACCTTGGCGAGACTGCATGGCTTGGGACTTGCCCAAACTCTTCAATCATCAGAGAATGTTTTGATTCTACCTCCACTTGGATATTTCGACTTTCTTACACTCATTTCAAAATGCAGTTTCGTACTCACGGACAGCGGTGGGATTCAGGAGGAATCCACTTCACCCAATATCTCAAAACGAGTGTTTGTCCTGAGGACGAAGACTGAACGCCCTGAGGCGATAGAGTCCGGGCATAGCGAGCTGGTCGGGACTTCCTCGAAATTCGTCCTGGAACGTGTAGAGAGATTCCTGGATACAGCCGCCCACTCATTCGGGCCCTGTCCTTATGGAGACGGTAACGCTGGAGTGCGGGTAGTCGGATTTCTTGATAACCCGAGCCAACAATCGAGCTTCAGACCGGACGTTCCCGTGTTCATTGGAGGCAACACCCCGTCTTGAAACCTAGGCTCGCTATAGTCACCCCCGCATATATGCCGGCGGAGGCTTTTGGCGGACCAGTACGAGCAATCGCTGCAATCTCGCGTGTCTTGAAAGACAACGGCTGCTCCGTAAGAGTGTTTACAACAGATGTTATGGACCCTGCTCTACCAAAGTCCGTACATAGACCGGCCTCTTTCGACACAATTCAGGGAATTCCAGTTGAACGACTTCACCCGATCTCCTTCATCGCAGGATATTGGATTACAATTGCACTGTTTTGGCGACTGATGCGAGGGAGTTACGACATAATCTACGCCCATTGTGCAAGGAGTTTCCAGCTGGACATCGCAACTTTGGTTGCATTCTTGCGAAGAAAGGAGTTGATTGTGGCGCCCCATGGGTCCATTTATTCGTATGAGGTCCTTGACAGCTCTTCGACACGTTCCTTGTATCTTATTCATAACGCGATCTTGAAACTTGTCTTTAGACAGGCCTCTAAGATCGTAGCTTCGAGTCAAGAAGAGGTTCGACAAATCTCTAGATTTATGGGAAATGCTAAGAAGATCGTTCTAATACCAAACTTCATTGAAGAATCCGAGTTTTCGCAACTGCCCAAAGCTGGCAATTTCCGTCACAGACATGGACTTGATCGAAATGCCAAGATCATTCTCTTTGTAGGAAGATTGAACAGAATCAAAGGTGTTGACATTGTGATCCGAGCCTTTGCTGGACTGATTAAGTCCTTGGATGATGTATGGCTAGTATTGGTGGGACCCGACGGAGGGGAACTCGAAATTATTTCTGACATGATCAAATGGACGAGGTGCGATAACCGGATCATAATCACCGGTGCTCTCTATGGGTCGGAGAAAATCGAAGCTTTCGTTGATTCAGACATTGTTGTGATGCCATCACTCTATGAGTCATTTGGAATCGTAGCCTTGGAGGCTTTCGCATGCGGTAAACCCGTTGTAGGTTCCAGAGTTGGTGGGCTTCAAGAACTCATCATACCCAAAAGAACAGGGCTACAGTTTGAACCAGGAAACCATGAGGAACTTTGTATGATACTAAAATCTCTGCTTGGGATGCCAGACTTTTTGAAGTCAATGGGTGCAAATGGACGAGAATACGTCTTGAAAGAGTTCTCTAATCGTGTTGTAGGGCAACAAATCATCGGGGTTTGTGAGGAAGTAATGAGAGCACACCCACTCGGTGCAACCAATTAGTTCAGCAAAGTGCGCAAATCGTTAAGCTAAAGCAGCCTGTTTAGCAGAGAGATACTGCCATTGGGGATTGAAGGTCTTCGACGGGTTCGCATCAAGACCTTACTCTTCGTCGTCGTGGTTGTGATCGGGGGAATTACCGTTGCCTTTTTTTCCGAGTATGGTCTCGCTCTTTCCAACCCCTCGAATAGAATATTCTTCCCAGTATTCGAGGTTGTATATCCATGGTCAGTCTGGTTTCTGGTATCCTTTTTTGTCGTTGGCGTTGGATCGCTGGTGTATGCTACATTGCACTTCGTCTTTCATACTAGGCTTGAGACGAGAACTCTTGAAGAGCCCGCCTCAACATCAAATCGCGTCATTCTCTGGATGGTTCTCACTCTTACTGCCTTCTTTGCCATCCCGTACGTGATTACAAGAATCCAATATCCCTTGCCTGGAGGGGATACGGTTGCCTACATTGGCATGGCAAATCAGTTTCTTCACCTTGGCCTTGGCTGGTCTCTTTTGAATGACTCACGACCATTTGTTGACATTGTATTTGCGATGATAATCCGGGGTGTGAGCTTTTTTGGACTTGGCACTCAAGCAACCTATCTCGCATCAGCAGCTGTTCTGACGATCGGATCGGTAATCTTGATGATGGCTAGTTCGTTCTTACTGCTCAGGAAGAATGGGTTTGACAAGCTAACCGTTTTCTTTGCCCTTGTGTTAACCTTGGCCTCGGTTCAAACATTTCAGCTGAATGGCGGAACGTACGCCAACTCTCTTGCGTTGTCGTTCCTTTACTTGTCGGTCTACGTGCTGGACAAAGCATTGCTCGGTCAGGGAATTTGGCGACTCCTCTCCTTGTCAGCTCTTGGTGTATTAGCTGCATTGACCCATATTGAGACATTCGGACTCTCTTCACTAGTTCTCCTGTTCTCCGCCCTAGCGATT
>CAYRXJ010000161.1:0-3516 GCA_964428235.1 uncultured Candidatus Bathyarchaeia archaeon
ATCCTTAAGCGCGCACTTTTCAGTTGATATGGCGGGCTGGGTTCCATTCTCCGAAGAAGTGATAGGAAGTCTCAGCAGGACTGTTCTCACATTGAAGACTCCAAAGGATCCTACCGCGATGCGCTTTCGAGCTTTGGCTGAGGGAGTAGAGACGTTCGCTCAAGCGAATAGTGGACTCGGCGCCTTCTGCGTCCTAAAATCGAGCTTTCAGAACTATTTTCAGAGTTCTATTTCTGGATAGTGAGACCGGATGCTGAGAGGAATTTGGCTCTTGCGACTTGTATCCAGTCCTTGAATTCTCTATCTTTCTTCGGTTCCACATTCGATCCTATCCTCGCGATTATCTTCTCGACAAGTATGGTCTGAAGTACTTTGGAGCTCGCGCCGAACAGTTTCGACATGATCTTGGTTAAAGTGTCGGGCTCGCTTGCAAGTTTTCCCATGTCGAAGTAGAACGTTACAGCTCGCCACACTTCGTTGCCCAGCATCTTCGACAGTGCTTCTTCGGCGGATGATGCGACGAGCTGGTCGAACGCATTCAATTTTCTAGTTCTCCAAGCCTGGACGCTTTGTCGGAGAGAGTGAAGTGGACGGGAAGCTAGGAGGTTTGGATTGCGGTGCTGGCTTGGTTCCTAGGAACTGGAATGATTTTGTTCCGACGAATATCGCGAAGAAAGCCATTGATATGAAATGGAAGGCGAGACCGAAGGTTACGTATGCAGTATCGTCGATAAGGCCAATTGTACCTAGAATGTGGGGCATTTCCGAGGCGGCCCATAACAGTATGAAGACTGAGAGTTGGAACTGGAGGCTTCGAGGGCTCTTCGACTTGTAAGCTAGTCTTGCAAAAATTATCGCGGCTACAGTTACTCCTATTGACGTGAATATTTCGGCCGCAAAAGTGATAGGATCGTCTGCCATCTAGGGGATTCCCTTCTTGGAATAATACAAGCCGAACCCAATGAGAAACACAACTGACAATGGTTCGAAGAACACGTCAGCGAGAAATCCTTGCGAAGTCGAATCTGCAAGATGATAGAAGGCGTGTGTTATCGCGAAAGCGCCGAGGAGGGTAGACAGGATTCTCAATGATGCAATCTTGACACGGAACGCGATGAACAGTGGAACGATGCCCACTCCGATGAACGCGGCGAATGTTAGCAGACCGAGGGCCGTTATGACATCCATCTAACTCAGAGGGAAGCTGTCGGTCTCTGCGTTAGATAGAGACCACGTTACCGTTCACGGGAAAGTCGGGGAAAACCTAGGGACTCAAACGGTTCCGATCTCTTGGAAACATGGTTGTCTCTCGAATATTTTCTCTACCAGTCATCTTCATCGTCAATCGCTCCAGTCCAATCGACCAGCCAGCGTGCGGCGGGGCACCGTATCTGAATGAGTCGATGTAGAACTTGAAATTGTCCGGGTTGAGATCTTTCTTCTTGAGCTGTTTGATCAAAAGCTCTGGCAAGTGGATTCGTTGGGTTCCAGAGGCGATTTCTAGTCCTCTATAGATCAGGTCAAAAGCGCGTGATGTCTTGCCGTCCTCGTTTGGCATCGCATAGAACGCCTTCTGCTCGGATGGCCATCCAACGATAAAGAACGCTTCTTGTCCAACGAGCTGGAACAGTTTCTTTTCTTGGGTCTTCGAGAAGTCATTTCCTGGCTGGATGTCTTCGCCATTCTTGCGCAGGAGTTCGATTGCTTCCCTGTATTCTACGCGTCGTAAGGGTAGGTGAACTGGTTCAAGCCTCTGACTGATCTTTTCCAGTTCTTCATGGCATGTTGATGAAATGGTTTTGATACAGTCTGCGAGGAATTCCTCTAGTATCTTCATCGCGTCCTCGTCTGTGGAGAATGATTGTTCGATGTCCATCTGGCGGACCTCGTTAAGGTGTGTGGGTTGTTCGAATTTTTCCGCGCGGAAAACGGGTAGGACAGTGTAGACTTTTTCGAAGGAGATCGCGCACATTTGCTTGTAGAGCTGTGGGGACTGTGCGAGATACGCATCTTTCTCGAAATATTTGAGGGAGAAGAGTTCTGCTCCGCCTTCGCTAGCCGATGCGATGATAACAGGTGGTTGAATCTCCACGTAGTGTCTGGTGGCGAAGAATTCGCGGAAGGTCTGGACGATCTTTGACTGTATTCGGAAGATCGCGTTGGATTCTTCGCTGCGGAAGTCTAGGAATCTCCAGTTGAGTCGCGTGTCCAGTAGTGTGTTCTGGACGCCTCTCGGGTCTAGAGGCAGAGGTGTTTCCGCGCGATTGATGATTTCCATTTGGTCAGGTATGACTTCGAGTCCTTTCTTTGCGATCTTGCTTGCGATGACTTTGCCTTTGACTAGTAAGACGTCTTCTTGGTGGAGTGTGCTGATCTCTTTGATGATCTCTGGGTTGACCTTTGCTTTGGGTGCTGTTACCTGGACGATTCCGGTCATGTCTCGGAGGAGAATGAAGGATATTCCGCCTAGAACCCTGACATCATGAACCCAACCAGCGAGAACAACTTCCTTGTCGAGGTGCTCTTTGAGCTGTGAGGTAAGAGCGGTTCGTTTCAAGTGGGATGTTTGCGAAGCAGCGTGCGACAGGGTTTCTCAGCCTGGAACCAGACGATGTGTCTGTTCTTTTAGGGCTTCTTTTTCTACCGGAAAATGGAGAGCTGTGGCGTCTTATTCATGCGTCCTATCGTTTTGATCGTGCTCGACGGCGCGAGCGGAAGGATTGGTGAGTCAGCAACGCCTCTCGAGGCTGCTTCAACTCCCAGCTTAGACGCGTTGGCAGCGAAAGGTAGCATGGGAAGGATGTTTACTGTCGGAGAGAGAATCGCTCCGGAGAGCGATGCGGGAGTCTTCTCTGTCCTGGGATATGATCCTGTCAAGACGCACCTCTCGCGAGGTGTCGTAGAGACACTGGGTGCTGGTGTCGAATTCTATGAGGGCGATCTCGCTCTACGCGCAGGTTTTGCCACAGTCGAAGGGGACAGGCTTGTGGACAGAAGGGCGGGCCGAAACCTCTCAACGCCGGAAGCAAAGGAGCTCGGTGTTGCTCTTAACAACGGATTGCGATTGAAGTCAGGTGTAAAGTTCGTTTTCAAACCAACTGTCGGTCATAGAGCGGTTATTGTCTTTCGTTCTAATGGTCGGAAATTCTCGTCGAACATCTCCAATTTTGATCCAGCGTATGTTCGGAAGGGAAACATCAGTGTGGCGCAGCCTGGAGTGAAGGAGTACGATATTCCAAAGTGTGCTCCTCTGGATCAGACGGACGAGGCTGTTGTCACGGCAGCTCTCGTCAACGAGTTTGGTTTCAAGGTCAGGGAGATCCTGGAGAAGCATCCGGTGAACGAGGCGCGGAGAGCGAAGGGAATGGTTCCTGCGAACTTCCTAGTTATGAGAGATGCGGGGGTTTCTCGGCCTTCAATAGAGGGATTTCAGAAAAAATCTGGTCTGAAATCATTGATGGTTGCTGATCTTCCTGCTGAACTGGGGATGGGACGTTTGCTCGGAATGGACGTTAG
>CAYRXJ010000162.1:0-3439 GCA_964428235.1 uncultured Candidatus Bathyarchaeia archaeon
GAACGATTGTTGAGATATCTAGTCAGACCCCGATCGTCTGTACCCGCAGACCCGCCGTTATCGCTGCAGAGAAAAAGGTGCCTGACAACTCTCAGCTGATTATGGTCTCCTTCGTCGCGTAGAGTGGCGGAGACGTGAGCATTTCTTTCAAGAAAATCTTCCATTCTCCTGCTCCTCGACTGTAAGTTTGTTACGACAATAATCATTTTCTTCTTTTTGGCGAGCCTTGCCATGGAGATGACATCTCTCGAGAACAGATCGAAGGCTTCTTTCTTTTCTCGGATATCAGGGTCGCAGTATAGAGCTGTGATGTCAGAGACGATTGCCAGTTGAACCTTATACTGATCAATTTCAGTCGGGAGTTTATCAAAGATGAGCCCGCTCAGTTGATGGTGAGTGAAGGCTCTACTGAGATGAATTCGATCTTTGGTCTTCTCGCCATCTAGTCCCAGTCTGAAAGCGTGTTGTGAAATTGTATAGGAATCGAAAAGATTGCCGCCGTCAACAAAAACAACATCGCTGTCCAGTCCAGGCGGAAGAGGATAGATTGCACGGGCACATAGTAGATGACTTAGGGCGTTTGAGGGTTCACCTTGAAGACTGACAAGCTGCCCAAGACGGAGCACTAGGGACCGGTCAACACGGTCATTTCCAGTAGCCAGATCGGGCTTTCTCTCTTGAGTTAGCGTTCTTCCTCGATTCGCCCTAGCATCGAACAACTCATCAGGTTCAATCAGCAACTCCACGTCTTTGCACGCTTGATTCATGAAGAATCTCTTCCCATAGGGAAGGGCGTAAGGTTGGACGCGAAGTGTTCTTTGCAGCTCGAACCCGCATCCGGGGCAGGAATCGAAGACGAGCTGGACTCTTCGCAGATTAATGAAAGACCTTGAGAGGACCAGAAACTCCTCGCAAAGACTGCAGCTATAGAGATAACCTAGGGCATTTTTTTCCGGCGGGTCAAGTTGCCAGACCTTCGATCGTAGAGGTTCAGCGGTGTTTCGGGTCTCCATGGTAGGCCATTTTGAGGGGCCTATTCGTCGCGTTTGTTGCGAGCGGCAGCGTCTTCAACACCTTTCTCTGTGATTTGGAAGTATGTTTCCGATTCTGGTAGGTAGGGTGAGTCAATGACTTTCGCGATCCTTAGGCCTTGGCTGGACTTTTTGAGCAGAATCCGATGCGTGGATGCGTGCGCCATCACGTTTCCGCCAGCGGGGCGCATTGGATCGCCGAAGAAGGCCTGTGGGTTTGCTTGAACCTGGTTTGTAACAACAACTGCGAGGTTGAGTGCTTGTGCGATTCTGAGCAGTTTGTGGAGGTGGCTGTTTAGGCGTTGTTGTCTTTCGCTGAGTGATTCTCGGCCTATGTATTCGCCGCGGAAGTGTGATAGAATGGAGTCGACGACGAGTAGTTTGATGTTTTCTTCTTTACAGATCTTGAACGCGTGATCCACAGTCAGTACTTGGTGGTCACTATTGTAGACTCGGCTGTAGATGATGCCGTCAAGGACCTTGTCTGGGTCTTGTCCGCTAGTCTGGGCCATCTGGAATACTCGTTGAGCTGCAAATGTTCCTTCTGTGTCGATGAAGAGGACTTTTCCTTCCAGTCCTCCTTCTGAGGCTGGAAGCTGTGCTTGTATGCTGAGTTTCATGCTGATCTGTGATTTTCCTGCTCCAAATTCGCCCACGAACTCTGTGAGGGCCTGTGTCTCGAGGCCGCCTCCTAGGAGCTTGTTGAGGTTGTTTGATCCGAAGCTGAGCCGGAGAAGTGACTGTCGTCGTTCCCAAAGTTGTTTTGCGGTTACGAAATCTGTCTGGATTGTTTCGCGAGCGGCTTTGCTGATCTTGTGGGCAACGCTGCTCTCAAGGCTAGCTTTCTCGACAAGTTCGCGGATAGGGGCAATGGCGAGGGCCGAGATTGAGTCATAGCCTGCTTCGCGAAGCTTGTTTGCTGTGACGGGTCCGACGCCCGCAAGATCCTGGATATCTAACACTTCAGCGGTCATTTGAGTCTGGTACACTGGGTTTCTGGCTGGCTTATCTCTCACAGTGTGGGGTGAAAGTATTCACTACTGAGAGCGGGGTGCTGGAAGAAATTGACTAGGAGTCGTCGTCTGTGGCGGAATGCGAGTCCTTCTTCTCTATCTTCGAAGCCCATTGGCTCATAGTCTTCGCCAACAGTTCGCGGAAACGTTTCACCGCGGAAGTGAGCCTAAGCAGTTCGGGGACGTCCCTTGGGCTGTAAGTGGTCGAGGCTGCGGATACTGGGAGAGAGGCGCCCATCCCTGTCAAAGGCTGGTCCATTCGGACCCATCCATGGCCTAGCTCCGAGAGGAGCGGGAGAACACTATTGTCTGTTTCTCCGGTCAGCTTGTAGAGGCTTGGCTCGCGAACGTCTAGCCTAGATAGTTTGCTGGTGAACGAGGCTTCCTTTGTGAACTTGAGGTCGGCCTGAAACGCGCGGGCAAGTTGTTCGGTCAAAGCTCGCACCTCTAGAAAACAATCGGGCAGCATACCGAGGAGGAGGTTCACGCGCAAGCTCTGGGATAATGGATGAAGGACGCGGACGAGAAAGTTGGGAATGGCGTGGCGTGAGAATGTCTCGGATAGTCTTCCAAGTCCCATTACCCATGAGAGATGAGATTTGAAGTCCTCGCGTAGTCCAAGGACTTCGCTCCATGCCTTGCTTCCGTCTCCTGACTGACAGAAATCGAGGTTCTTGGTCAGGGCCATGTTGACCTGGCGCAGCACATCAACATCGACCGGTGTCACCAGCGGGTCCTGTGAAGGCAAGAATCTTCAGCCAGACAAGGCCGAACTAACTCGGACATAGGCGGACTGTTCCCTTTGAGGGAAGACCCTCGTTCATGCTAGGGTGCTGGCCACGAAAGGAGACGATCGCGTGATCTGGGACATAGGGGGCCCCTCTAGAAAGATCAGAAAACACACGCGGGCAATTCGTGCCTGATTTTTCAAGAATGGATGGAGACCGACAATCAGTTAAACTGTGGTTTCGTGTAGGCGGTTTCCGTGCGAATACTTCGGGCCAGCGATGAGGATGTTCGAAAGTTCATTCCAATCCGGAAATCCATCGAGCTGGCGCGTCACGCGTATCTCCAGAGGGCGAGGAAAGAGATTATCGAGCCTCTCCGGTCCTGGCTTACAGTCCCGGGTGGATCTTCCTTCTATTTCATGCCCGCGCACTTGCGGGGCTCGGGAATGGTTTCGATCAAAGTCGTTAGCGTGAACCCTAAAAATCGGGCTCTGTCCCTTCCTTCAACTTCTGCAACCATCCATGTCTTTGACTCGAAGAACGGGCAGGAATTGGCTCAGATCGCGGCGGATGAACTAACCGCAATAAGAACCGCGGCTAGCTCCGCGGTCGCCACCGACCTCCTCGCACCGAAACAAGTGGATTCACTGGGAATCATCGGAACGGG
>CAYRXJ010000163.1:0-3370 GCA_964428235.1 uncultured Candidatus Bathyarchaeia archaeon
ATGTCAGCACCGTGATAACCGGAGCAAGCCGACCTGAACAGGTTACAGAAAACATGAAGGCTCTGGATGTCGAGCCAAAACTTAGCCCTGACTTGATGGAAAGGATTGAAGCGATCACTGATGACAAATCTCCCTCAGGTCTTGACTGAGGGCAGATCGACGACATTTTCCTCGGTTCTCTGATACGACCGTTAGGAACAACGTGTCTTATTTGAGACGGTAGGATGAACTGTTTTGGCGGGACCGGTGGGATTTGAACCCACGACCTTCGGGTCCCTCCACCCATCTTTGTACCGGAGCCCGATGTCCTATCCTGGTTATCCTCAAGAGCTTTGCATTACAGCTCTGCTCTTGATCTAGACTACGGTCCCGCGCCACCCACTGTTTTGTCGGACATATGATAAGATTTAGCGGGAAAACACATGTGAACCTCTACGTGTCGTTGAGATGCGTCTGTTGCGTGCTGAACTAGGCCTTTGCGATCAAGAGTTCCGCAATCTTGCTGAAGGCACTAAGGGAATCTGCTTCAACTGTAGTGAATTTCTGACCCAACAAACTCTGCGCCCCCTTGCCATAAGCGATAATGGTCAGTTTTCCACCTGTATCTTCGATTAGGGTGTTCGCGTTGACAAGTTTTCGTGCGGCCAGGTCCGTTACCAGAGGAACGGCGAGAATGTTTGGCTTGTGCTGTTTCACCTTGCTTGCAACCTGTTCCGGCGATAGGTCGGTTCCCCCATCGACGGTTGTGAAACCGCCAATCTCTAACATGGTCAGGAGAAGTGTTCTATCGAAACTGTGAGGGTCCTCGAGCAAAGAACCAACCATCACCCGACCTTTGATCTTCTTTCGATCGATCTTAATCTTAGGTCGAATAGCTGCAAGGGATTTTTCAGCGGCGTTCTCGCATTTTTCAACCTCAGCTATCGTATATTTCTCTACGCCGTGAAGATCTGAGACGATGTTCATAGCGTCTGAGATCGTGTCTACGACATCGTTTGCAGATCCACTCTTGGAGACTATTTCTAGAGCTACCTTCGAAGCCCTCTCATCGTCTCCTTTCAAGATTAATTCTGTAAGCTCTTTCGAACCGTCGTCCGGAATCTGGGCCTGCTCTTCAGTAGTCATAGAAACCCTTCTTCGTCTTTCGTCCCAATTTGCCTTGTTTGACCATTTGTTCGAGCATCGGTGTAGGGGTAAAATTGCTGCCGAATTCTTCCTGTAGAACCTTTAGAGTTAACAAGACGACGTCCACTCCTATGAAGTCGGCTAACTGTAACGGACCCATTGGATGATTTGTTCCGAGCCGAAAGGCTTCGTCAATGTCTTCGCGGGTCGCAACTCGCTCCTCGAGGAGCTTAACGCTCTCGTTGATGAAAGGCATGAGAGCTCGGTTCACGATGAAGCCGGTTTTGTCGGCTGACTGGACCACAGTCTTTCCAAGCGTCTGGACAAATGAAGTCGCCATCTTAACCGAGTCGGGGGAGGTATGATTGCCCCGAATGAGTTCCACCAATTTCATGGTTGGAACGGGGTTGAAGAAGTGAAGCCCCAAGACCTTGTCCGCGCGTTTCGTTGCAGATGCTATTTTACTGATGCTGATTGATGATGTGTTGGAGGCAAGTATTGTGTTCTTGGGACAAACATTGTCTAGCTTAGTGAATACCTGTTCCTTTATCTTTGGGTCCTCGAAGACCGCTTCCACAACGATATCCGCGTTGGCGCAGGATCTTGCAAAGTCTAGACTACCCGTCAACCGTGAGTGAATTTGTGATGCCTGTTCTTCGTTGATGTGTGATCGACCCAGATTTCTCTCAACGTAGTCGTCGACGCGTTTCATTCCTTGGTCCAGAAGCTTCTGGTCCTGCTCGATGATCGTGACATTATGTCCGGAGGCCGCAGAGGAGTATGCAATTCCAGAGCCCATTGTCCCTGCTCCAACAACGACGATGTTCATTGGTCTCTTCTCACTGCGCATTATATTGACTCATAGGGTTTTGCACAAAAACGGTACTTTCAGTTATGAGGGGAAGAGTCGTGTCAAACGGTGATACCGCGCTCAAGAAATTCGCGAATTGTTCGATGGAGATCAATACTGTATTCTTCAGGAACTTAGAGCGGGGCTCTGATAGAGTCAAGATTGTAACCAGTCCTTGGAGCGTTCTCTGCTTGTACGGGCCAACGGTCATACTTCTTAGGAGACAGGCCGCGGCAGCTCTTTGTTCTTCGGCCACCCCCTTCAGCCTCGACTCATAATTAGGGGTGTTCCAGTGTTTGCAATCAACTGTTAGCATCAAATCTCCTCGAATGCCCACAACATCAACCTGCCACGACCTTTGCTGACCTTTCACCCTGACATTCCATTCTGTCCGAAACCCCGCGCCTTCGAGACATTCTCTCGCGAACCGCTCGAATTCCCTCCATGTTAGGGCACGAGCTGCCTCCTTCAAGCGTCCCAATCGCGATAGCTCAATAGCCAGAAGGACTCTTAGCCAAGGAGTGATCAAGACATGATTGTCCGAGACTTCGAGGAACCGCGAAAGGACCCTCGAGGCAACGGGTCCCGTGGTCTGAGAATTAGTAACTATTTCCAGGAAGTCAACGGATTGCTCGTTCTTACTTGCTTTCAGTGTTTCGAAGAGAACCCTGACTATTACTTTTTCTGTTTCAGAACGCAATTTTCTTCCTAGAATGGAGAGTATGCAAAAGTCAAGATTAGCATGCCGAGTCCGACTATGTAGAGTAGTTTTCGGGAATTGCTTACCGGGCTGATATCGTCTAGTGGCTCGACGCCGGCGAGGCCGCGTCGCGAAAAGAACATGAAAGCTAGGATCAGAATCCCGAATGTCCAGTACCCAGAGAGGAACAAAAGGAGTAGACCGATTACGCTGGCGACTCGATGTCCGTCGGCACCGAAGACAGCTCTGGAGATATGCCCTCCATCAAGTTGCCACGCCGGTACTATGTTAAGAAAAGTCAACAGCGCTCCAATTTGTGCTGCGAAGAAGAGCTGACCGTCTAGAAGAACTCCAGGCCTCACCGTGTTTGTAAGTCCAGTAATTATGATCAAGATCAGAGGTGTGGATGGCCATGAGCTGAAGTCGATGCTTGAAATGCAACTGGATGTTCCAAGCTGGGCTCCACAAGATGCGCTCCATTGCGTAAGTTGCGACACCTGAAGAGGAGTTGGAATTACCCCTATTAGCACACTCAAGGCCGCTACGGCAATGGTGACGATGAAGCCAACCACCGGACCGCTCAAACCAAGATCGAAGAGTTGGTCCCGGTTTGCCGGGGGTGACTTTAGCGAAATTAGGGCCCCGAAAGTTCCTATGGGTGGAGGTCCAGGGACAAAATATGGCAAGGTCGCATC
>CAYRXJ010000164.1:0-3355 GCA_964428235.1 uncultured Candidatus Bathyarchaeia archaeon
GACTTCGAGGAGATCGAAGATGACCACTCGAGGAGTACTAGTGTACTCGTTCAACAGCTCAAATTTCAAGGATGCAGCTGATAGGCTGAAGCATCGCGCGACAATAGAAAAAATTCAACTTGAACTTGTTGACCTTGAGTCGCTGGGACCCACGGAGGAGGATAGGTACCTCCAGGACATTCGCTTGATTCTGCCTCAAATTAAGGGTCAGGTGAGAAGTGGGAGGGGTAGAACACTTCCGATATCTGGAAGCGGAAAGCTCAATCGAGCAACACCTGTCCTGATTTTCTACAATGGGTCGATACCTCTGGATGTGTATCCAAAGAGTCTGCTCGGAGTCGAGTTTGGACTCGATTCTGCATTCAATGCGATTGGGTCAGGTGCTGTCCTAGGGGCCGAGCAAGGTCTACAAACAGTACTCTCGTCGAGGCCGGAGTTACTGGGTCCCGGAGTCACAATAGCTGAGAAGGAGTTTGAAACAGGATCAGGTCGAGTCGACTTTGTACTCAAGGATAAAGGTGGAGTCCTCATAATCGTCGAGGCAAAGGAAGAAGCCAACCAGGAAACTGTAGGCCAGGTGCTGAAACAGTCTGATGGCTTGAAGACTAAGCTTGGTCTGTCGCTTGTAAGGCGAGCTATTGTTGCTTTGAGAACATCTGAGAACGTGAAGGCTGCGTGCAAGGATGCAGGAATCGAACTATACGTTGTCTCGATGGACAAACTTGTTTGAGAATTTTTAACTCAAGCAGAACATGGGTCCGGCAACTAAATTAGAAAGGGGTCTTCGGATTGTGTTGAGAGACGCCGGCTTGGTCGACTTCGCAGTCCTCAACGTAGACCAACAGAATACGACGGTTGTCGATTTGACCTATCTTTGTAACGCGTCATGCAGGTATTGTCAATGGGGAAACAAGATAACTCCCGGAAGATGGCATCGTCCGGTCAACGAAATTCTTCTACAAGCCGAAAATCTAAGGGCACTCGGGACCCAGCGAGTCGTCCTCTCAGGGGGAGAGCCTCGACTTCATCCACAGCTTGTCGAAATTCTCGGTCATTATCACGAGTTGGTCGACTATGTTATTGTCATTACGAACGGCTATGGACTCGACACGAGGGAAGTCTCAAGACTTGTCGAGGCGGGGGCTACCGGAATAACGGTGTCTCTAGACTCATTGTCACCAGGAGTCTCGATGCGAACCAGAGAAACATCATCGGCACTTCACTCTCAGATCGTTTCGAATCTGAGGAAGATCGCTCAAGCCCCCAGAAAGTTCGAGCTAGGAGTGAACAGCGTTGTATCCCATCCGACGGCCAATTGGGCAAATGTGAAGGAGCTCCTTGAATTCGGATCAGACTTGCAGCTGGATTTCATGAAATTCCAACCCGTCTTCGATGATGGTTATGTGGGCCAGAACGCCCCAGAGCTGAAATTGACAAGTCTAGACGGTCCTAACTTGCTCGAAGTCTCTGAGCAGATCGACTCAATTTCGCATCCATCAACAAATCCGGGTCAGTTCTGGAGGGAACTGGCTGCTGTCGCCTCGGGGGAACATCTGCAACCAATGACGTGCGGTCTAGGTCCACGCCACTCTCTTCTCACCCGGGACAAGCTGAACATTTGTTATTGGCTGGACTCTGCTTCATTCGACTTTCAGGGAGGGCAGCTATCTCCCGACAAAGTGGACGAAGTCAGGGAGATGTTCGATCGAGAAAAGGCTACTTGCAAGGTTGATTTTCACTGTTTCTGTAATCAAAACATCGCACACGTGTGGAAAGAGCCTCCTGTTTGAAACCAATCACTATTGACGTGGTTGTTCCAACCTTTCATGCTGACCCTTCGAATCTCAAATCTATACTGGGCATGGACTCCCCGGAAGAAATCAAAGTAACCTATTACATCATAATCGACAATCCTCGCATGAGTGTCCCTTGTTCGAATTACCGCTCGAACGAAAGAAAAAACGTGCACTTTCTGAGAAATGATGGTAACTTCGGTGCCTCAGCTTCACGAAATCGGGGAATTGACATCGGAACATCCGATTTCATTTTGTTTCTAGATGAAGACATCATACCCTCCACGACGCTCCTCCAAGAGTACAAGGCGGCGATCGAGACTGATCCGATTGCTCCAGGGTTCGTTGGGACTTCAAGATTCCCGGACCCAGTGAATCTATTCACCAGGGGAACTGTCGCCAGCGATATCCTAACCTTCTGGAGTATCGCCGAAACGAGACGTGAGTCCGGATGGGGAATAACCGCCAACCTGTTGGTCAGGAGAAACGCAATTGGAGATGTTCGCTTCTCACAAATATTCCCGAAGCGCGGGGGAGGCGAAGACATTGATTTCTGTCTTAGAATTGTCGAGAACACTGGAATGCTCTTCCGAACCGCCTCTAGAGCACTCGTCCATCACCCATGGTGGGATCGCGGCTCGCCTCAATATCGGAGATTTGCTCGTTGGGCCTTTGGTGATGGACGACTTCCACAACTTCATAATCGCTTCAGATACTACAATGCACCGAACCTTGTTGAGACCCTCGCTTTGGGCGTCCCACTCTTGGTTCTTTTTTCAGGGTTAGGAATGACGAATGACACCAAGCCCCTCGAATGGCTAGGCCTCGTAGGACTTGCAGAATTCGCAGTCGAGATCATTCGGCTCGGGACCAAGGGAACGAGAAAATCAGGACCGCTGACTTCGATTGAAGCGACGTTGGTACGAATCTCGAATGACATTGGGCGCCTGGCTGGCAACCTGAAGCGAACCCACTTTCTTGGTTTCGGCGAACGTTTCGACTATTTTACAACTGGCGAGAGCATTCGTTACGAACGAAAGGTCGCGTGTGCGAAATTTCTTGTGTTCTTGATCGGAACAGTACTTGTTATGCTCCTCTAGCGTAGGTGCCCCTGGAGTAATCATCAGACGATATTTCCGTAGAGAGTCCCACTTTCCTAAAGGATTCACCTAACAAAAAATCTAGCCACTTCTTATTACAACGTGCAAATTCCCAGAAAGGGTCTTAGTAATTCATTCACGATCAGATTGGAAATTTTTTGGCTAAACTGCATCGCTAAATACATAGTCTATGACGTCCGTGATGGACAAGAAAGGCCTTGAGGGTGTTGGTTCTCGGTACGGCGGGGGTCGCAAAAAGGGAATTCATGCAATCAGTCCAAGACATCGCCTGCGACAAGGGGGTTCAACCAGGGGGGAGGTCTTCTCCTCTGGCAGAACGGTTCCTTATGGTGCGAGACGTGGATAAGATGGTGGAGGATGAAAAAGGAGGGTACGCCCAATACGGGGTATATTTGGGAAGCACCAACAGACAAGACAAATAAAAACTGTGGGTTGCAGTTT
>CAYRXJ010000165.1:0-3340 GCA_964428235.1 uncultured Candidatus Bathyarchaeia archaeon
ATTCTTATTCTACCCTAGGATTCAGAATCTACTATCTTAGCTGGTACGCAAACAGATCCATCGTGGACCTCTGGCAGAATCCTTCCTACTCAACGATTTCCCAAATCCTCGAAAGCGACAATGCTAGTTACATTATCGATCAATATTACGCCAGCAACATCAGGTATTTTCTCGTACCAAAAACCCCAGGTTCTCCTGAGTACGCTCTCTTTCGACAGGCACAAGAACAGTTTGGCGCCATCAAACTCATACAGAATAATGCCAGATTCGCTCTCGTTCAGAATTTTGACAGCCTAAAATTGTATAAACTATTATCCCCAGACGAATACCAGCAGCATAGAGCAAGGTTAAGGTCTCTCTTCTATCTCGAAAACCGCCCGCTCGTCCTATCGGATGAGAATCAGGCGGCGTCCTATTTCGCCAACTATCCCCAAGTAGTTCGTTTCTCAAACGATAACACCACGGAGATCATTGGAAACGACTCCCTTAGAATTGATATTTCCTCATATCCGAGCATACCCATCGGCAGCGGGCAACCCGTGATCCGTCATCGATTCCAAACCCCCCTGAACCTATTGTCGTTTGGTTTTGTCGCGTTCTACTGGCAGGGCGAGAACACCGGGAAAACAATATCGATCAGACTGGTTTCCAATTATCCAGACGACCAGTTCTCTTACGAGTTTACTGATGATTGGAACGGCTGGGCGCGTGTGATAATCCCACTCAGCTCATTCGGCATTATTGCGGGGCAGCCTGATATGTCGCAAATATCTGGCATGGCGATTGTTCTCGAATCCTTCAGCATGGCAACTGGATTAACTTTTCATCTTGACAGATTAATCGTAGATTCTGGAATACCAGATCCTTACATAATCAGGCTAGATCAGTTCTCATAGCTTGCACAAGCCGATCCCTGAGAGCAAGCACACAATGCTCGATTGCATCATCGTGGGCGATGCGTTCATCGACATCATTCTCAAAACCCATGTAGAATCGCCTAAAGTCACTCCAACTCAACGATCTGCTAAACTTCCCCGAAAGCAGAATCGTGGCAGGAGGTTCAGCCAACGTTGCCGTGCCAATGGCCCGTTTGGGTGGGAAAGTAGCCGTAATAGGACGAGTTGGGAAAGACTCTTTTGGGGACGAGTACAAAGCGGACCTAGAAAGAAATCAGATAGTCTCTCAGGTTGATCCCCATCAGTCACTTGGAACGGGGCTTGTCGTCTCGATCGTCAGCTGCAATGCAGAGAGGACAATGCTGGTTTCCCGGGGGGGGGCAAATGATTCGCTCGATCCTCCAATCGTCAAGAAATCTCTCTCCAAACGGGGACCCTCGCGTTTTCTCTGTCTCTCCGGTTATTCTCTCGCCAACCAACCGCAAAGAGACGCCATTTTGAAGGCCGCCATAATCGGGAAGAATGACGATGCGGAGATCGTGTTCGATCCAGGCTCGACGGAAATAATAGACAAGTTCCCTGACCAAACCAGAACACTAGTCGAGTTGAGCGAAATTGTGTGCGCTAACAGAGATGAGATGGATGCGCTTGCGGGCGAGGTAGGGTACGCTGAATATGCCAAATCCCTGTCGAGGGGCCACAAGCGGATGATAGTAAAATTGGCCGAAATCGGATGCCTCCTCGCGGAAAAAGGCGAACTGACATCCATGTCTGGAATTCCCGCGAAAGCGGTTGATTTAACAGGCGCAGGAGACGCTTTCCTCGGTTCCTTCTTGTCCGCTTTGCTAACAGGGGGTCTCAACTGTGAGCAGTGCAGCCTTCGTCTCTATCGCTGCGGGAGGATTCTGGAGCACCTATACTTCTTCCTCGCTTGCCTGATTACTTTCCGAGCGTGGCCTGACTGCTTTGCCCTCCTCTTCGGCGTTAGGCGGGCTATCGATGGCTCATGTTCTGGGTTTAGGCGTATCTGGAAACTTAAGTCATGTTCTGAACGATCTCTCTCGGGCGAAACGTTTCAAGGTCATCGTAGCCCTGTCCCGTTCCGACCAGCAAGACCGGCTTTCCCAAAATGTAGGATAATGAGATTGAGCTTCCACCCTTCACGTCCGCGTCCAGCTTTGCCAGTATTATCCCATCGATCTTCACCGCTTCCCCGAACACCTTCCCCTGCTCTAACGCATCATTACCCGTTAGCGCGTCCACCACAAGGATGGTAAGGTCTGGCCTGGTCACCCTGACAATCTTGCGCATCTCCTCCAACAGGTTCTTGTTCGTCTGCATTCTCCCGGCAGTGTCAACCAAGACCACGTTCATCATGTGCGCTCGGGCATAGTTGACCGCGTCGAAGGCCACTGCGGCCGCATCAGCGCCATAATCGTGCTTGACGGTCTTGACACCGATCCGCTTTGCATGCTCCTCTAATTGTTGTATAGACCCGGCCCTGTAGGTGTCGCTGGCCGCGATTATTACTGAGTATCGCTTCTTCTGAAGGACGTGTGCTAGCTTTGCGATGCTCGTCGTCTTGCCAGTCCCGTTGACTCCTACAAAGACGACGACTAATGGTTCTCCGAGTTTTTTCTTTTCTTCGGCCAGACTGAAAAAGTCTGTCTGGCCCGGCTTCTCGAGTACAGACAGCAGTATTGCTTGGAGTATTTCCTTTACCTCTCTCCGAGGGTCGCTAAACCTTCTGAACTGGGCGTCTTCAATGCGGTGTTTCAATTGGTCGCGGATGTAGTCTGCGGCGGGAAGCGCGACATCGCTCTCGAGGAGTGTAAAGTGAAACTCGTCCAGGACCTTGTCTAGGTCCTTCCCTTTCAGCTCTGTCTTCGTTATCTTATCGTAGAGATTCGAGAATTGTCCTCGTAGTCTTTCAAACAACCTCGACCCCACCGCCACCGCCTTTTCGCCGGACAAGGTCGCTGAGCCTTCCGCGGTAGGCTTCGGTCTGCCCGAGAACTTGTTCAAGTTGATTTGTGATTGTTCCTCTTGCCTTCTCTAGCTCGCTGCCTCTGAGCCTGAGTTCCTTGACGGAGTCGTCTGTCGATTTTTCGATGCAGACACCTGCTCCGATCCCGATGATTGCTTTCTTCGGGTCAGCCAGTTTCGCTTTTACGAATGAGCCTGAGCCGATGGGGATCAGGGCTTCAGAGCCTTCTGTTGCATCTCTGTTACCCTCTAGGGTCTGAACCGCAGTCAATGTTTCGGATAGTGCGGCTGACACGATGTCGAGCCGTGACCGAAGGACGCGTGCGGAGCTTTCGAGGAGTCGTATGTCAGACAATAGCTGGCGCATCATCGCGTCATCGTCTGGGGTGCTGGGTGGTGGAGCGGGCCGACGGCGTTGTTGTAGTGTAGGTGATGATGAGGGGGCGAGAGTTGGCTTT
>CAYRXJ010000166.1:0-3333 GCA_964428235.1 uncultured Candidatus Bathyarchaeia archaeon
GGCTGGGGAATAGATGGAGAGGATGGGTAGGATGACCGTGAATATTATCGTCGCGATTGCGGTGTCTTGGCTGAGAAAGACCCCGGACTGAGAGCTTCCGCTCAGGGTCTGTACGAAGTATGGGTTGAGAGATACAGCGGCTATGAGCCCTAGGCCTCCACCGATTAGTCCGACTAGGAGCGCTTCGACGAGGAAGTGTCTGAAGAGTTGGCTTTGTGAGAATCCCTTTGTCATGAGCAATCCGATCTCTCGTCGGCGGAGGTTGAAGCTCGCCCTAGACACTGTTCGGCCAACATACCATGCGACAAAGAAGACCGGGATTGAGAATATTGTGAAGGTGGCTCGAAGGAAGAATATGCTGGCGGAGAACTGTTGAAGCGGGCTAATCAGGTTCGGGGACGAGTTGAACCCGTTCAAAGCTGCGATGTTGGCAACCTGGTCGTCGATCTGCTGGACCTGTGTTATGCTGCTCTCGATGTTGAAAGCGCTTAGAAGGGTGGCTCTGTCGAGATAGACGTCAACGGTCCCCGAGATCGAGTAATCCCTGTACTGATTTGCACTTACGTCCCAATCGGCGATGGGACTGAAGGTTTTGTCCCAGCTGACGATTAGTGTGTTACCCGGTTTCGGTGTTGTTCCTGGACTTCCATAGAAGACCGGGTAGACTCCCATCGTGTTGGTTGCTACATTGTCTAGGTTCACCTTGCCAACGATGGTTAGTGTCAAGTTGATTTTTTGATTGAAAGAGCCAATACTGATCTTGATCTTCTCGCCTTGAATGTATGTCGAGCCCAGTTGCGAGTCAGCGTTTATCACTGATTCGTTTGCGCTCGTAGGTTCCCGGCCGCTAAGGAGTGTGAGATGATTGTAGAGTACGCTGTTGTCTTGGATTGCTTTGATGGTGGGTGTCGAATAGTTTCCGTAGTAGTTTAGTGGTGTGATTGTTCCGCGGGACTCGGCAAGTAGTACTCCGTTGACTCCTTCGATCTTCGGAATGAGGTTGTTGAACGTTGAGTGAGAATAGATTGGTGTGTTCATTGGATTGAGTGATATGTCGACTGGGGTGTTTGCGAGCTGTGCGTCTAGTGCTTGTTTCCCTATTGTGTCTGCTCCAACGTTGATTCCTCCAAAGAAGGTGGCTGCGAGCATCATTCCCAGTATCAGGGATGCGTACAGCTTCCAAGACCGGACTATTCTCTTGACCGCGTACGAAAGCAAAGGATCAGGTTCGCCCTACCCCCGGCACTCAGCTATTCAGTCTTTCCAACCGGGGACCCCGGTCGTTGTTACTGGATTATTCTCCAGTCTAATATACCGAATATCTCTGATGGTCTCTTGAAAGATGCGAGTGGTCATCAAGCTTGGCGGGGCATTGTTCAGGCGAGAGCCAAACGTCTCAGCCCTCAGGGAGATGGGCAAGGCTCTGGGAGATTTTACAGAGAAAGGAAACCAGCTCGTTCTAGTCGCGGGTGGAGGAGAAAACGCGAGGACCTACATCTCGACCGCGCGGAAGCTTGGTGCTGAAGAATCAACGTGTGATCTACTGGGGATTCAGATAACGAGGGCGAACGCCGAACTCCTACGTCTTGCCTTGGGTCCAAGCGCTTCCACTAAGATTCCGATTACTCTATCGGATCTTCCCCATCTTGTCGGGCCGGGCAAGAGTGTGGTTATGGGGGGACTGCAGCCTGGCCAATCAACTAATGCTGTTGCAGCTTTGGCTGCGGAGATCACTAGGGCTGAGGTTCTGGTAAATGGGACGGATGTTGATGGAGTTTACACTGAGGACCCGAAGAAGAATCCGAAAGCCAGGCTCATCAGGTCCATTGACGCGGCCAAGCTGTTGGAGTGGGCCATGAGCGGCGAAGTCTTCGCAGGACGATATGAGCTGCTGGATCCTCTTGCGATCAAGATCATGCAACGATCAAAAATGCCCGCACGATTCGTCTCCCTCGAGAAACCGGACAATATTCTCGGGGCACTGCAAGGGAAAGATGTTGGAACCCGGGTCACGTACTCGTAGGAGTTTGGTGAGACAGTTGAAGCTTGTTGATCTTTTCCAGTCGAAGGCTCAAGTCCGGTTGGTCGAGCATTTGCTTCAGAACCGGGCGAAGGTGTTCAACCAGGCTGGTTTGGCTCGCGTCCTTGACGTGTCTCCATCCACCGTGGCGAAAGTTGCTGAACCGCTGGTGAAGTGCAAGATTCTATTGTTTGAGAGGTATGAGAAGGGAATGAAGATTTTCGCGTTTAACGCCGAGGAGCCAGCCGCGCGCAGTCTGGTCGAGTTTTACGAGAAGATAAGCGGGCTCTAGCTGTATCTTACGACCTGGAACGTGAATTGGCTTCCGCGGGTCGAAAGTAGCGTAATCGTGTAGGAATTGCCCACTGTGAACGTGAACGGGCTGCCGGTGTTCGTGCAACCGCACGCTCCTGAGATTAGAATTTGTCCCTGTCCCAGGGTCGTTGGTGTTATCGAAGGTGCTCCGGCCCATGTTGTCGTCGCGTATTGGTTCGAATTTGGATCTTTCACATAGTAGGCGATTAGGGTGACTGGTGCGCTTCCGGTGTTTCGCAAGAAGAGGGTGACGTTGTGGGTGGGATTAACCGGCCCGAAATTCGAGAATTCTAGACTGAGAGCCTCCTTCTGCAGGTTCGGCGCTTGCGTTAAGGCCCCGAAAAGACCTGTTGCGTAGACGAAGACTATTGCTGAGGCTGCAACAACGATGACGACCATTAGGAGAGTAGCTATGATAGTATCGATCGCTTTCTTGTTCCTGATAAGCTTGCGAAACATCTTAGTTGAACTCTCCCTTCGCCTGCAAGAATGATCGAGCGTCTGTTTGGCAAGATGCTTCTATCGTAACTCTGAGCAGGCTAAACCGGTTACAGACATCGGTCTAAAGGGCTCGTCTATTGTTTTGTTCCGAGTCTCTTTGTTACGGCTGGGCTTCTCAGTTCGCGCAGGGCGTCTGATGCTATCCATTTGGCGGAGCTAGAGTCTTGTTTCTGGATCTGTTGAGCAGTGTTGATGGCCGCCTTGTTCAGCGTCAGATTTCGTTTGCCTATCTGTCGGAGCGCCCAGTTGACGGCTTTCTTGACGAAATTGCGGTTGTCAGAGGCTCCTTCGATTAGCAACTGGAGGAAGTCGAGGAAGAGTCTGTCGGTCGCTTTCTTGTCGTGTACTGCGAGTTCTGCCATCATGACGAACCCGGCTCGCTTCACATATTCTTCCTCTCGTTTACACCATTCTTGCGCTTTTGCCGGGGCGTAAGGAGTTTTGTCAAAAAGAGTCCCGCAGCAGCCGTCGACAATGTCCCAGGAGTCGAAGTCACG
>CAYRXJ010000167.1:0-3299 GCA_964428235.1 uncultured Candidatus Bathyarchaeia archaeon
CTGTGTAGTCGGGGTCGTGAACGATCCTGTAGCCGCCCCACGTTGGATAGGAGATTATGTAGAGGTAGTTGGCTGTGCTGAACTGTACGTCTCCGGCTCGGGCTTGCTGGATCAAGCCGGGTTCAACGTTTGCTACAAATAGTGGCAGAAAGCCCATGAAAGCATTCTGCAATGCAAACACTGGGTTTCCTCCCCATCCCCTGACGCTTACGGTTCTCACGTCGACGTTGTATGTTGCTGCGGTGGTTTCAGTGCTGTCGGCGGTGTAATTGTAGAGCTTGTACTGGGATTTCGTTCCGAAGTCTGCTCTGAAGATCTTGTCACCGTCGCTGGCAGATGTAGTGACTGCAGTGTGCGAGACATCTGTCGAGTTGTCGTTGTCAACGCTTGCTCCGGAGGCGTCTTGGTCCTTTACGGTAGTCGCCAGTATTGCTTTGGTTGAAAGGACTAGTGACAGTTTGATCTGATGCGCTTGCAGGTATTGGTAGATTGTCTGAGTGCTCGCTTGGGAACCGTTCAGGTAGTAGCTACCGGCAGATGTAAGGTGGATTACTGGTGTTGGCGCGAGAAGGTAGAGGTCGGTCATCCGGCCGATCGTGTACGATGTAGTGAGGGTTGCCTGCTTGGAAGTAGCGTTGATGGCGAGGGAGTACGAAAAGTCGAGCTCGCTGTACTGGGCGAATCCTCTCGGAGTGTTCTGGTCCCAGGGCAATATCGCTAGTGGATCTGGATTGATCCTCCACCATACCGCGTTCAGGTTGGTGTACTTTAGTCCCCAAGTCCAGTGATCGTTGTCTGGATGTGTTAGTGGGATCGCTTGGCTTGTTGACAGGTAAGTGTATGGATGGCTGTTCAACGCTGAGAGAGGGTAGCCAAGACTGAAACTGGCGTACACTGTATCATTCTTGTCTGGTGAGTTGGGATAGATCGTGGTCGCGTTCTCGTGGAAGGCGACTAGCCCCATGAAGGATGAGGCGGTTATCACGTCCTTTCCTCCTACGGTCTTGTAGTGTTCGAAGAATGTCTGGAGAGGGATGGTAACGTTCATTCCGTTGCTAGTGGCGTTGAGGAGGCCGGCGTAGAAGAGCTGGAAGCCTCCAACATTGACGTAGTTCGTGTAGATGTAGGCGTGTTCAGTTGTCGGTGGTGCTGGGAGGTTATGGGACGCCGCATAATTGCGGACATAGTTGTACCAGTCCACTGTCTTGGAGTAGCTCTGGGCGTTGAAGTCATTGTCACTTACAGCATCAGCTGCAGCTGTGTGGAGTCCGACCGGAACTAGAAAGAGTAGGCTTAGGGCGATAAGGGGTAATGCCTTGAGTCTTGAATAATTCTGCATGCATCTCGTCCTTGTTGGCGGGTTTCTCTGGAATCAGGGAAATAGAACTCATGTTACCCCCCTCGGGAACTTGCGGAAACAATCTCTTGGGCACCCAGTATTGTTATCATGTGGGAAAACGGTGTCGCACTCGGTCTCTCGTGAGACTGCTGATGTCCCCCGGGGCCCCTACAAGATTTTCATAGGGACCCGATTTTCAGCGGTCTATCGATTTTGCCAACATCTCTGATTTTCAGAAGTATCGAGATTCCAAGAAATCTCGATCTGAGCGTTTTTGGAGTACGCTTCTCAACGTTGTAGTTAGTCCATCAGGTTTTTTCCGGGTCTTAACGGTTATTAGTGTTCTGGGCAGTATGATTTGGAAGCCTTAGTTGTCCTCGGCGCCGCCGTTGTCGCTGCCGCCCCAATCATCGTCTTCTCCCCATTCATCCTCGCCGCCCCAGTCCTCATCCTCGCCGGAGTCTTCCCCCTTGGCATAGGGTAACAAACAATTATCCTCCCGAAAACTGGGGGTTATCGCGAAACCAACCCGCATAAAAGCCTTCTCCAAAACATGAAGCAAACAGGTAGACCATGCAAGTTCATCAATTCATATACGCAATGTCTTTACTGGCTCATTCCAGAAACGAGTCCTTCTCCAAAGGTTTGAGCCGCCCAGCATATGTGTCTCGTGTTGTGGGCAACCCCGTATGTGCCTGCCCGATCCAGAGTGATAATTCCCACCCCTTTACCCGCTTGTAGGGTCGCTCTCCTGATGGTTCTGCGGGCAGCTTTCTGAGCGCTCATAGTCCGCATAGCATCGCACGCCGCTTTGGATATCACCAGTCTCATTGCGATCTCGCCTAGGCCCGTTGCCGTAGCGGCGCCGGACTGATTATCAGCGTACAATCCCGCTCCGAGAAGAGGACTATCACCGACTCTACCCGGAAGTTTCAAGAAAACCCCCCCTGTTGAATCGGCAGCAGCCAAGTTCCCATTACTATCGATGGCAAGTGCACCGACAGTGTCTCCAAGAAAGTGACGATAGTTATCCAACACTAGGTGGGCGCTTCTTCGAAACCCGGCCAGACCTCGCCTTCGTATCTTCAGCCGTGCTTGTTTCCACTGCGTCACTTTATCTCTACGCCGAAGATCTGCTCTCTTCAATCTGAACAAATCTGCAAGGTCCTCAGCACCCTTTCCCGCTACGAGCGCGTGATCGGTTTTCTCTAGGACTATTCGAGCAAGCTTAACCGGATTCTTGACACGATGAACTATCGCAACCCCAGCGCCCCGAAGTGAACCCCCATCCATGATTCCGGCGTCAGCTTCAACCTCCCCAGCAAGATTGAGCGTCGCACCTGTCCCGGCGTTGAACACAGGATTGTTCTCCATTTCGACGACTGCCGCCTCGACCACTCGCAGTGCCGGGTTCCCCTTTTGTAACATTTCAAAGCCTATTGTTGTTGCTTGACGAACTCCCGCAAGCCCCAAGGCTTGCTTGTTCTTCGGCCAATTCCCGGCACCACCATGAACTATGACCGCCAGTTTTTTCATTCGAGCTTGACCGCGGCGACCCGATTGTGAACGAGATATAAGACTCGCTTCAGGAACCGGGCGATTAGAGTGTTGACCCAGTTTCTTTCCTCAAGCCCACAAGCAGTCATTCAGGCAGCGGCCATAGTGCGCGCTGGAGGGATTGTCGTGTTTCCTACAGACACCGTCTATGGTCTTGGCTGTGACCCCTTCAATGATTCAGCACTGAAGAAACTCGTACGGGCTAAAGGGAGAACAAAGCAAAACCTTCCGGTCCTAGCTTCGAACTATGACAAAGCCAGGGAGCTCGGAATTATTAGCGATAATATGACAAATCTTGTCCGCCAGTTTTGGCCCGGCCCGCTAACCGTTGTAGTTCCTAGCAAAGTGAACCTTTCGGCCGAGGTCATCGGCGTCAAGAAAGTGATTGATCTAAGAATACTAA
>CAYRXJ010000168.1:0-3298 GCA_964428235.1 uncultured Candidatus Bathyarchaeia archaeon
ATAGAACTCAATAAAAAATTAAAAAAACACAGAGTTAAGGTGAGTAAAATTAGTGCACCAAGTTCTAGATATACTCGCTCTAAGTACCTCGTGTCTCTCGCTATTATTCTCAATACGAGCGAAGAGAACCTACTATCTCGATTCTGCCTTCTTCATAATGGCAGCCAACCTTGGCTTCATCCTGTATCTTAGCGATAGCACCATCTCGGATTTTCTCGGTGCGCCCTCGAATCCGTCCCTTGACACACTATTTCTCTTCGGTACAGCAGTCTCAATAGGGTTTGCCAGCTATTTGCTCAAAGAAAGCAAAGGAAGATCTGGCCTCGTAGAAATTGCACAGTTTCTGAAGGTGCCCCCTCGAGCCTTCTCTCTCTTTCTTCTAACCTCCACTATTTGGGCAGCCGGTGCGGCAATTGGCCAACCATTCACTGTAAACAGTCTAAATACTAACGGCGAAGCAATCTACTATGTTTCGTATCAAGATTGGTTTCTAGTAGTTAGTGCAACGCTCCTTACCGCATTTATTTTGCTGCCTGTATTATCTTTTTACAGGCAATCAAGACGAGTTCAAGATCCTAAAGCCGCAGGCTCAATCAGGTTGATCAGTGTTTGCTGGGGCTTGTTTGGATTGTGCACTTTTTTTCAAGAAGCAGTGACGGGCGCTTACGCGGGGTTGGTCAAGAGCGCTGTTAGTCTTGCTGATGGAGCTCTGTTCGTTCTAGTTTCGTTTGCCCTTAGGGAGCCTACCATATTGAGCAGGATTGTGAGTGGCGGTGAAACAATAATTCAAGCTATAAGCTCAGATGTTGATGAGGACACTATCGTCTTGTACAACACCGAATCTGACCGCAGACGGCTCGTTGAACGATTTGTCGAGGATGGAACAGCGATTAGGCAAGACTTGGTTTTTTTTGTAACCAAATCAGAAGTCCCGTTCTACAAAGCACTCCTCAGGGAAGAACGCTCAGGCTTTGGGGATAACGACGAGTTGCACTTGTTCGTTCAGCCGCTTGACTTTGGATCGTCGGAGGGGCTAACGACGCCCGGATCTCAGCGAGCCAAGCGTGAACTAGTGGATTTGGGAGAGTTAAGTCTTGATCAGTGTAAGCAGGTCATTTCGAAAGTAAGGTCTCTAGACGCACTTCCAGGTCCGAATAGGGTGCCTCGTATCTGGGCTCTTAACGTGGAAGAAGCCGAATCTGGAACACTTGAAGCCATCCGCGAAGCGAATCCTGCTGCGCGAATTCGAGACCTCGCCTTACAGCAAGACAGTTTCTCCAAGCTATTCAGTACAAAACATAGCTCACTCCCTGGAAATAGGATTCTGCTAGAATACGATCCGGTGTGCAATTTTGAGAGCGTGGTTCAAAGATTTGCGAAAGAATTTCAAGCAAATGTGGAACCAATTGCCATATTCACAAGTATGGGGAGTCCTATGTTTAATCGACTCAGGGAACAGCGTAGCCTGAGGTTATTCACCTTCAGCGCAAAAACCTCCACCCCGTCCAAAGTTACGGATGAACACGTGCTTCTGCCCGAGCGGGACACCTCACTACTCCTAGATGCTGTCGATAAGCTGCTCCAATCCAATCGTGGTCGGTTGATTGGCCTGGTTTTCGACGTGTTTACCGACTTGATTTTAGTCCACGGATTCGAGAAAGCGTACGGTATCTTGTCATCCGTTGTGGAAATGACTGAATCTGAATCGGCCATGGCTTTAGTCTTGATTAATTACGCCGCTCTGGAAGAAAGATCTCTTAATGGAATCAGAGGGCTTTTCCGAATACAGGCCAAGTTCGACAGCGAGGGATTCAAGGTGATTCGTTCAACGAACACCACTTCCCAAAGTGGGGAACGAGAACGATTTGGCCTCGTCGTTGGAGTGCAGGATTCGCGCGGGGGGGTTCGAGTTGAGTAAGATGCAGTCTTTTGATGATCTTCTCGTAGCTTGCATCGACGAGTCATTATCGGTTCTCGGAAACGAGCCGAAGCAAGCTGTCTATCACTACCTATCTGCGATTCAAAATCTTGATCGCGATCAGATACCCGAAAAGCTCAACGAATTTTCCTCGGGGCTGAGGAAGGCACTTGGAAGTGCGTCGAAGGTCATCGAGCGCCTAATACTGAAGAAGCTTTTCCAAGCCACAGGCACTTCATTTCGAGAAACACCGCAGCTCGAGTTTACCGATTATGTTAGCGATGCGAAACGAAGATTTGAGTTGAGTTCGCTTAGGCATGGGGAGATGGCGGACAGTGCTCGCTCAAAGAAGGGCCAAGTGCCCGGCTAGCGAATCGATAATTTCGGCTGGTGCAGGGCCGAGACTTAGACATGTGATTGTTCCAGGGGGGACTTGTGTTAATCCTTTGTCCAAGATTAGATGGGTCGGAATACCTCTCGATCTGCCCTTCTGTTCTAGTTCTAGGAGGCTGTCGAGATCTGGAACCTTTAATGCAACTTTGAGCTGGCCCTCTTGCATCCAAGACTTCCACCAAGAGTATTGATGAACCCGTGCATCTTCTGAGGCGGAAAGTGCCGCGTGTGCACATTGGACTATTGTTTTTCCCTTTCCCATCTTCAAGTCCTTTCTGACAACCAGGGCTTGTTTGAATCCGGAGTTACTTGGCATGACTTCAAAGAGGGGGTTGGGATTTATCTCTTAAAAAGCCGTGCAGTTGCCTTTGCGTTAGTTGGATCATCTGATGACTCCGGCGACCCCGATCTCCATCAAGGTTTCAGCTATTGTCCACGCTACGGAAGATGCGCAAAGGGTCGAGCAGGCGATAAGCGGGCTCTCGAAAGGGATTGCAAACCCTGGGCTCAGCTCCACAAGAGCGAAGGGCCACTATGGAAACCAAATCACTACGCTGTTTTGTATGTCGAGGGTGCCAAGAGTAGCTGGAAGAATTCTGGAAAACATTTGGAACTCTATGTCACTTGTGGACCGGACTCAAATCCTCTCAAGTCTTGCCTCGAGGACGGACGATGGAGGGACGCTCTTCTTTAGAATCGGCAAGCAAGAACTGGTAAAGGGAAATGTTGTTTTGAAGGATAGCGAACCGGTTAAGGTTGAGATCTCATTCCGGAAACAAGAGCCGTTGCAAAGAGTTATCGCCGGCATCAGAGATGCCCTCGATCGGTTAGGCTGATAAGAATGCGTTAGAGGATACATGCTATTATGCAGGTACGGGTGGGAAGGTCTGGGGAATGAGGAAGCCAGTCCCAGCTTGACCATTGGAATGATGTTCTCAGCGACGGCCCGACCCCAAGATCCTTATTTTCAATTTGCATGTTCACGAG
>CAYRXJ010000169.1:0-3294 GCA_964428235.1 uncultured Candidatus Bathyarchaeia archaeon
CAAGATTCCTCCAACAGTCACGCTCGCCGTAATATAGATGTTCAATGTGTAGCTCCCGGAGACCCTCACCCCTTGGTCGATTGAGAGGTAAACTGTGTGGTTCCTAGTCCCTATCCCGCCCACAATCGTCGTGTTGCCGAGATCTATTGTCGTGCTAGAGGGATTGGTCAGCTTCAGATCTATGGTAATCGAGGTATTTCCGCCAGAGCTGGAGACGCTAGTGTCACTGGTCCGCATTACCCCGCCCGACCGGACTGAGAAATAGTACTCGTAGGCCGTTACAACCGAGACGTTCGCGCTCGCCGCAGTATGAGTGAGCGATCCTGTAGTTTCGCCAAAAGTCACCTTCGAAACTGGTACCATGAAACCCCCGGCAAGGACAGGGGGAATTGCGAGAACAACGGCAGCAATAATAATCACAACTAGAGCTATGAGGCCCTTTCGCGACTTCTTCTTCGCTGGAACGGCAGGAGTTGCCATCTATGTTCTTAGGTCCTCTGCCCTGGATCCAGGGAATATCAGACTTGTGAATACAAACGAACACAGCCGAAACGGGGGGGCTACCATCGAGTCCTCTTGATACCCAAGCGGTAAGCACCATAGTTCGTGCCAAGATGAATCGGTGGAGTAACCAAGACCACAATTATGACTGACCAGAAATTCAAGGGAAAAACGATCTGGCCCAGAATCAGACCTCCAAAAACGAAATCGAGCTGGTCCACTATAGGCAATGGACTGCCTGGCTTGATGTGAAATCTTCTCTTCGCAAAGGCACCGAGAAGATCCCCGAGAACTGTCCCCAGACCGATTAAGAATCCCCCCAGCAACAGCCGACTATCTACAGGCGACTCTGCTAGCCCGATCAGTGATCCAGCAAGGATGCCGGCGAAGAATCCTCGGATCGTCTTGTGTGCACCTAGAATCCGTTCACCGTCAAAGAAATTCTTCCCACCATCAAGTGGCCTTCCACCTCCAAGCAAGAGTGGAGCCGCGTTAGCGACATAGGAAGGTCCAATGAATAGTGCAGCGCTTAGAAAAATTCCCAGATTAGATCCCTTTAGGCCTGGACCGGACCAACACGAAATAGAGGGTTATGAAACAATCGCTTTACAGGTCCTCTAGACCGTGCTCCCCAATCCGGAACGCCGTCCTTGCGCCCCTCACCTCACGTCCATCAATCTTTTCGAGGAGAGCCTCCCTAACATCCTGTCGCGGAGTCAACCTCAATCTCAAGATCAAGGACGACCAGTGGCGCAGTGTCCGAGTCGCGACAGGCGCGATAATCCAGCCTCCAGAGCCGGGCTGTCCGTGGACCTGGCCTGTCAACAAGATCGTAAGCTTGAACCGGGACGTGAGCTCCGAGAGATAGGCAAGTTCCCGGTTCAACTCCCGGCTCTGAACAAACACTCCATCGGTCGTCTCGAGATCGGACCGGTAAAGACCCGTGACCGAGTCAATGATCAAGAAGGCCGGAGACTTGGATAGCATAGACTCAAGATTCTCGGTTATGCGGATCTGTTCTCGAAAATCTTCCGGCTGAAACACTACAATGTTCTCGGCAAGATCCTCCGCTCGTTGCAGAGATTTGAGCCGTTGTGGCGAAAAGGAGAGGTCGCTATCGATGAAGAAGACTTTCAAGCCCTTCCCAGCAGCCTCCAGGGCTGAATGCATCGCCAGCAACGTCTTCCCAGTCGAAGCCTCGCCAAAGACCAGATTGACCTGGCCAAGGGCAAACCCACCCCTCAGCAGCTCATCCAGACCACCCGATCCAATGTTCAGTTTTTCGATAACCAAGTAATCAACCGGTCAAGAAAGACGAGGCAGCTGCCGGATTGAATAACCCTACCTAGGAGGAAGAGCCTTCCCCAGGATCAACGTAGCGAAAAACAAGACCCTGCTTGTCGACGGCCCCGCATCCATTACTCTCTTCAGAGGAAGAGCAAGCGTCCTCGAAGCCCGGATTCGAGAAAGCGAGCCAATAACAGTCGCAAAACATCGAAGACTACCATTAGAAACGAATACGGACGCGGAATTCCAGGTTCGGGTCGGACCAGATGGTGCATACAAACAAGTCGAAGGCACCACTATCCCTTCGAGCTGGCGCCGAGCCGTCGAAGCGGTTCAAGAATTCCCCACCCTGGTTGTAATCGTTGGCGATGTGGATACTGGAAAGTCTACGCTCACAACTTTCATAGCAAATTCCTGTGTCAACCTACACGGCCGAGTAACAGTAATCGATGGGGATGTAGGCCAGGCGGATATTGGCCCGCCCACAACCACCAGCTCTGCAACCGTCACAAGACAGGTATACAGTCTCGGCGAGCTAGAACCAGAGAGATCATATTTCGTTGGCGACACTAGCCCGTCACTCGTTCCCGAAAAACTTGAGCGATCACTTCAACGTCTCAGAGAAAGAATTCCAAAAGAAAACGATGTACTGATAGTGAACACGGATGGCTGGCTCAGAGAAGACAACGCGATCAGACACAAGATAAATCTCCTAGAGACTCTCCAGCCGGATCTAGTTCTAGCCCTATCATCTGACAGCGAACTCGACCCAATTCTAGATTCGCAGAAGTGCCCTTTCCTACAACTCAAGCCATCCGAGTTTGCTCAGAAAAGAACAAGAGACCAAAGAAAAAAGACGAGAGAAGAAGGATACAGGAGATTTCTCGACAACTCGACCAACATTGACCTACGACTAAGCACGATCAAATTGCGAACATTCAACTTGCCAAGGCAAGAGCGAATGGACTACTCCTCGACGCATAAAGGAAATCTCGCAGGGCTTCTTGACGAAGAAGACCAGCTAATTGCAGTCGGACGAATACTAGGAATCGAGAAAGGTAGAATCCGAATTACGACAAGAGCCCGAGAGATCCCGAAAACCGTCGAGCTAGGAGCAGTTATTCTCTCGTCAGGATTCGAGGAGAAGGGGTTCGAGAACTAGATCGAGTAGGCGTCCGGAATCGAGTACACGTAAATCGTGTGCTCGTTATAGTTCTCCTTTCTTGAAGGCTTCCATCCATTAATCATGAAGTCATGACTCACTATCCTTGAGCCGGGTCGAGCCTCTGACCTTAGCTTAGGCTTCAAGCGCTCATTCGCATACGTAGTCAAGTACAAGGTAATCAGTGTAGCATCTTTCAGATCAGCCTGAAACAAGTCCTTGTTGTAAATGTGAACCTTCTCAAGCAGTTTCTGTTTCTCAATCTCACCCGACGCCTGTTTGAACAAATCCTCTCGTATCTCATAGCCTACGGCCGACTTGATCCCGAAGTCTTTGACTGCAGT
>CAYRXJ010000170.1:0-3279 GCA_964428235.1 uncultured Candidatus Bathyarchaeia archaeon
GACCACCAAGCGTTCTTGATGGTTGAACAGGTGAAGTCGTTTCAGATAACGATGAACCTGGTCTTGTAGGTGAACTGCACCCTAAGATCACACGTGAGTGGGGCTTGGTCCTTCCCGTCGCCGCTTTCGAATTAGAGATGCCGACGATGGCGAACGAAGGATGCCCGCCGAAAAATTCGTCCTCACGCCATGGGAGGTCAGCGGCGTCGTTGACTACGATCGACTTATTCGAGAGTTTGGCACCCGTCCTATATCGGGCCAGTTAGAGAAGAAATTCGAGGAGATTCTTGGCGATGCTGCTTATCTGGTGCGAAGGCGGGTCTTCTTCTCCCACAGAGACCTTGATCTCGTCCTCGATGATCACTCGAAGGGCAAAGGGTTGTTCCTTTACACTGGCCGTGGACCGAGCGGGCCGATGCATATCGGCCACATTATACAGTTCTACTTCACCAAGTGGCTCCAAGACAAACTGCACGCGCCAGTCTACATCCAGATAACTGATGATGAGAAGTTCCTGGAAGAGAAGCGGAACCTGTCGTATGAAGACACCCAGCGCTGGGCGGCTGACAACATTCTAGAGATTGCGGCTGTCGGGTTCGACCCCGACAAGACCTTCATACTCCAGGACACCGAATTTGTCGGACATGCCTATCCGCTAATCCTCAAGATAGCAAGGAGAGTCAACTACAGTGTTGCCAAGTCGGTCTTCGGTTTTACTGGAGAGACAAACATAGGTTTCTCCTTCTATCCATCAATCCAAATCTTGCCAAGTCTTCTTGAAAAACGAAGATGTCTGATCCCATCGGCAATAGACCAAGACCCGTTCTGGCGGATACAACGGGACATTGCCGAGCCAATGGGCTATCACAAGGCGGCAGCCGTGCACAGCAAGTTCCTTCCAGCTCTAACCGGCGTAGAGGACAAGATGAGTTCGTCACAGCCGGACACAACGATCGACCTCGGCGACGACGACAAGACTGTACGAAAGAAGATCTACCGATATGCGTTCTCTGGAGGACAGGCAACCAAAGAGGAACATCGGCAGAAGGGCGGAGACACCGATGTTGACGTTCCCTTTCAATGGCTCTACATGTTTTTCGAACCTGATGACAAGCGAATAGAGAAAATACGGACGGAATACAAAGGCGGCCAAATGCTCACGGGGGACCTGAAGGACATTCTGATAGAGAAAGTGACAAGCTTCCTCAACGAGCATAGGCAACGGAAGGAGAAAGCGCGCAGTCTCGTACCCCTCTACAAGAAAGATGGAGCGCTCGCGCGTGAGATGTGGAAACGCGACTTCAGTAAGTCATAGTTCATACGTAAGCCCCATCTTTAGAAGACTAAAGGCGGAAGAACGCTGTTCGACGCGGAAGCTCTCGAGTCTTTCCGGAAGTCGGGTCTAATCATTGCTAAGATCCGAAAGGAGATCCCAAGTCTTGTCAAGCCTGGAAAGCCCGCGCTAAAGATCTGTGTGGAAGTCGAGAGCAGGATCAGAGACTTCGGAGGAAAGCCAGCCTTCCCGGTTAACGTCGGTATCAATGAGATCGCGGCACACTACACGTCTCCTCCTGGGGACACGCTAACGATCCCGCCAGGTTCGATCGTGAAGGTCGACTTCGGGGTCCACGTAAACGGCTACGCTACGGATACCGCGGTGACTGTCTTCTATGATCCGAAGTTCGAGCCGATGGTGAAGGCGGCCGATGATGCCCTCCAGAGTGCGATCAGAACAGTGAGAGCGGGAGCAAAGCTATCTGACATTGGACGCGTCATCCAGACAACAATAGGCAAGTATGGATTCCGACCAATCAGTAATCTTACGGGTCACCTGATCGAGAGATACAACCTGCACGCTGGAAAGTCAGTCCCGAACGTTCCTGTTTTAGCCGCTGGGAAAGCCAACGAAGGTGAAGTGTACGCAATAGAGCCATTCGTTACACTACCTGACGCTGCCGGGTCCGTCACCAACATGCTCCCAGCTCAAATCTACAGATACATCAAGTCAAAAGGAGTCAAGACAGACGAGTCCAAGAAAGTCCTGGACGACATCTACACAAGATTCTCAACACTCCCGTTCGCACCTCGCTGGCTAGAAGACAAGTTCCCGAGAGAGATTGCCAGGCGCGCAATGCTAGATCTTACTCACAACAAGTGTGTCGGCGGATACCCTGTTCTCGTGGAGGAGACGAGAAGACCTGTAGCACAGTCCGAGCACACGGTGCTGGTTGGAAAAGACGACTGCACTGTCCTGACCGCTGAGTAATCGGGAACGGATCTATCTAGATTGAGTCTAAACGTGACTCTGCAGGGAATTTCGGGTCTTGCTAATTATTGGCAAGACCCTGGCGCTGTGTCCACCGTTATTACTTGGGTCGGGAGAATCGTAAACGCTGCGTCGGATTCGCTGTACAGGAGAATGAACAGACCGATCCTCGAAGTCTCACTTGATCCCGTATTGCATCATTCTAACGAGAAGAATGCATTTCCTGAAGAGCCCCCTCGAAAGTTCAAGTCTCAAGCGCTCCGAGTCAAGGCGAAAAGACGACCCATCCACCAGTGCCAAGCCAAGGTGTTGATTAACGGCGAAGCTGACTACCTGCTTTGGAACCCTAGAGTAGCAGACGACGCTAAGGATCAGGTTCCAGAAGAGGAGGTTATATTGCAAATCTGGCAAGCCGTGGGAACGAAAGAAGAGTCTTGGATCTATCTCAACACTAGAAACAAGGCTCAGATAGAGCTCATGACTTGGACCGAGCCGATTAGAGTCGAGATTTCGTTCTTGTCAGAAGACGGTGTGTTGAACAAGAAACCTTACCGATACAGGATAACCGGCAACTCATGGGACACTGTAAACATGGCCCCTTCGGCGACGCAATCCGACAATTCCTAAATCATTTCGTTTGTGGGACAAGACCATTTGTTGCTTTGAGGCTGGCCATACTCCTTCGCCTCGGCGTCCTTATAGGTTTCAAAACACCGAAGAGTTCATGGCAACTTGCAGTTCCGGATACTGCGTCTTGGCTTCGTACTCGTTCTGGCAGCGTTGGTTATGATCTTCTTCGTCCCACTAGTCCCATACAGGATTCAGGAAGTCTGTGCATCCTTTTTCTGTGGGTTGATACCAAATGGCGGATTCGCCACCGGATTCAACTCTCTGGGGCTGCTATTCTTTGACTGGGGAGCCAGTCTCGATACTAGCCTCGGCTGGATAACATACGTGCCACCAATCATCTCGATAACACGCGGAGACGTGCTTACCGCTTTTGGTGTTTGGAT
>CAYRXJ010000171.1:0-3259 GCA_964428235.1 uncultured Candidatus Bathyarchaeia archaeon
AAAATTCCTAGGAAAACCACCATCTTGGCCTGGTTGAGTCTTCTATTCGAAGAATAAAATGTCTCTCCAAGACACCCAACCAATATCTCACAAGCGCATTTCAACGCGATTGATTGTGCTCGTGGTCCTTTTGGTCGGCCTCGGGGCTGGCGCAGTGGGTTACGGCCTGAACAATGCTTTCGCTGCGACAAATCCATCTCAGCAAGGAACGTCGACCAACGATACGCGATGGCCCGGTCCAGGTGCAACTGGGCCGCACGGATGGTTCAACGATGGCGGTACATCACTTAGCTTCCGAGCGTCTAGCACCGTGGCTAACGTGACGGCAACCGGATTCGCAATCACTGACAGCACGCATTTCACAGTAACGCTCGCCTATCATGGTACGGGAAGCGCACCTGAGATAACTGTGGTCGGCCTCGCGCCTGGGCTTAGCGGCAGCACAACAGTTGCCTCAGGGTGGACAAGCCAGACGACTGTAACCGTTACTCTCGCAGGCACCGGCACTTTGACAGCCACCATGTGCGTCAGAGCACTGATAGTGCCACTCACAAGCTAGTGGCATGATCATGTCGGCCAGAAACTCCCCGATTTTTTCGAACTCTCGATACGGTCCTCAATCACTGTCTCGAATCAGTTTCACTGTCCGAGTGCAAGAACTCGGCCAAGAATGCTCAACGCGAGGACTGAGAACTGCTGGAGCGGTTCTGTTCTTGCTTGGGTTAGTAATGATCCGACTGGGTTTTCCCGTGAAAACATTTCGCCTAGGCGGATTTGAAATGCGGCATCATGAGATCAGCGAATCGATGCAGCAGTCCCATAGCTTCCTTATCTGGAAAGTAGAGAATCAGACCGGTGACCCCGAGATCCCGGAGACTCTCGATGCTCTTAGTTACATCAGAGGCGGTCCCGATCAGAGGCCGCGTGGATCGCATTCTTTCAATAAACGCCTCGTTTGACTCCTCAGGCTTGCGATATTGCCCGTAGTATCTGTTGAACGATTCGCGAAACTCACCCTCGCTCGCACCGACCACGCATGATCCATAGTAAGACCTCTCGATAGTGTTCAGTTTCCGCCCAGACTTCTCGCAGAGAGTCCGGAGAATCTCAAGCTTGTTCGCGTACTGCTCAATACTTAGCCCTACCGCGTTCCATCCGTCCGCCAAGTCGGCCACGATACCCAAGAGAGTCTTTTCCCCGCCACCACCAACCCAGATATTCGGTGAACCCGGTCTAGGATAACACCACGCCCCATCGACCCTGAACGACTTGCCAACGAACGATGGCGAGTCTTGCGTCCACATTGATCTTATGATCTGGATTGCATCCTTCAACTGCTGCATCCGGACACCGATCGAAGGAAAGGGAATCCCATACGCCTTGTATTCGGGCTCGTTCCACCCAGCACCAATGGTTAGCGCTAGCCTGCCCCCGCTGATGTGATCGAGGGTCGCGCCCATCTTGGCTAGTAAAGAGGGGTATCGAAATCCTACAGCGCTGACAAGGGTTCCAAGAGAAATTTTCTTGGTGGCCTGAGCAAGAGCGCCTAGGGTTACCCATGGATCAAGACATGGTTGTCGAAAGGTCTCGTCGTTTCGTCCCATTAGATGGTCGCAGATGAACAGACTGTCAAACTCAAACTTCTCGGCCTCGTTGGCGATCTTTCGGATGCCGTTGTAGCTAATGCCTAGATGGTTTTCGATCTGAATACCGAACTTCAACGTGGTCCTTGCAATCATCAGGCGAGTCGGTATTTATCGGCGTATTCTTCCAAGCTTTCGGTAAAACAGCGCAATTAGAACTATGGTCATGCTGACAACCAAGACGGGTCCGACGAAAGGTAGCATTATGACCGAAACTGCGAGCGAGATTCCTGCAGATACTCTGGCTTTGCCCGTGTTGAGCAGCTTGATGCCGGAGGCAGATCCGATCACATAGACTAGGATTGCGGCGCCACTGGGTACTAACAACGCTGTCTGGAGATCTATTTCAAGGAAGTAGGATGCCGTCAACGTGATGAGTGAGAGTCCGGAAAGCAACGCGAGTGATAGATGTGGTACACTGGTCTTGGGGTGAATCCGAGCCAAGATTGCAGGGAGCCCTCCTTCTTTCGATACCGAGTATATGACTCTGGACATTCCAGTCGTGTACGCATTCGCAGTTCCGACAATAATGAAAACGGCTAGGATTCCGGTTGCGACTCCGCCGTAGATTCCGAGGGCATTGGAGAGTATGGCGGCAAAGGGGGCGATGCTGCCTCCGGCCTTGTAGGAGTTGGTTCCAATTGTTGCGAAGGAGACTGCCAGGTACAAGGCGCTGATTACGATGACGCTTAGAATGATGCTTCTGTGAAAATCTCTCTTCGGGTCCTTGAACTCTTCGGCGATGTTCGAAACATTCTCGTAGCCAAGATAAGACCAGAAAATCAGGGCCGCGGCCGTACCAATTGGTAGATACCCGTTCGGAACGAACGGCGAAAAATTCTCTAGCCTAACTAACGGGAGTGATGCAATCACGGCGCTGAGTAGAAGACCGATGATCAAGACGTTCACTGCAAGCTGGAATCTTCCTGTCACTACAATGCCCTGATAGTTGATCAAGAAGATGCCGACAACGATCAGACCTGCGACTGCATAGATGGCGAAGCGGGGAATCGTGATTGTATAGAATAGATAGGAGGCAGCGATGACCGTTACAACGGGCGCTCCTGTGGCGTACCAGACGATGAAGAGCCATCCTACAGCGTCAGCCCAGCGTTGTCCGAAGCTCTCTCTGGCGAACGAGTAGACTCCACCGGACTCGGGTTTTCTGGAAGAGAGGCTGGCAAAGGTATAGGCTAGTGGATAGCTGACAACTGATAGTGCGAGCCAAGCGATCAGAGACGCTGGACCAGCGATCTGTGCCGCGAGACCTGGAAGAACGAGGACTCCGGATCCGAGGACGGAGCTCATGTACATTGCGACGGCATAGCGCATCGTGATTGCTTTGCGAAGCCCGGACCCTTCGTCAGGCATTCATTACTCCCGTCTTCGACGAACCGAATCCTTCGAGTGGATAAACGCTGTTCCCTCAAGGGAGGGCGTTGTTGGGATGACGCGTCCTCTCTCAACGTCTCTCTAGTGGAAATGAACGAGTTTCTCTATGGAAACTGCTGTTTCCAAGGGAAGAGTATCCTATACGCCCTCGAGAGATCGCCCATTATCAGCCCTGATCTCGTTTCTGGGAGGGGGTGCGAACAAACCCGCATGTTTCACGCGGG
>CAYRXJ010000172.1:0-3256 GCA_964428235.1 uncultured Candidatus Bathyarchaeia archaeon
TTTGTTGACTCTCCCGGAGAAGTTAGCGTTAGATTGTACTTCACGGATACATGAAGACCCTGATTCATGGAGCTTTGTACAGCCCAGCTCGAAGATTTCATAGAATCACTATCCTTTAGCGGCTGGAAGAGTTTTCTTCGCTGACCACTCATGCCAAGATCCGACGTAGTTCTTTGCACCTTTGTATCCCATTGACCTGAGAGCGTAGAAAGCCGCGGCAGCGCGCGCTCCACGGTGGCAGTAGACTGCTATATCCGAGCCCGTTCGGACGCCAATTGCTTGAAGCTGCCTCTTGACAAGCCGGGGTTCCTGAAACTCGCCATTACCATCGAGGAAGTTCGGCCACTCCAGCCACACGGAGTTCGGAACGCGGCCAGGCCGGGGACAACATTGTCTATTCTCGGAGCCGTCAAACTCCGCTTTGGTTCTCACGTCAAGCACTACTCCGTTCCCGGACCTGGATAGGAACCTAACATGGTCAGTAGTGGCAAGAATGTGAGGATTCGGCCGAATTCTGAATTTAGATATGACGGTAGGCGGTCGTGTGGATTCTGTGGCGAATTCCCTTTTCCTCCATGCTCGAAAACCACCTTCGAGAATTAACGGTGACTTGAGCCCCGCATACTCTAACATCCAAGCAACTCTTGGGGCCCGCATTCCGAACCCTGACTCGTACACAAGTATCTTGTCGCGAGAGCTGATCCCCAGGCGTCTAAGCTTCGACTCCAATTCTTTGTGAAATAACGCAAGATTGCTCCTGTCAGTCCCCGGAACCAGGTAATGGAAAAGATCAGCATTTCTTGCACCTGGAATGTGAGCCTTCGAGTAAGCTCCAGGAGATCGTGCATCTAAAACGACTAGGTTCTTTGAAAGAAGGTGCTCCTTTAGCCAGCCTACATTGACCGTTGCTTTCAGAGCCGTCCGTTTTCCTGTGATCTACTCGGGTTTGAGAACATGGACTTCACAGGTGGCCAGCTGCTTGAACTTCTCAGCATCCTTCTCAGAACCGACAATCGCCCCATAGTGCATGGGGATCGCCAGCTTGGGGTTTATCATTGCTGTTGCCTCCGCAGCTTCCTCGGCGGTCATCACATATGTCCCGCTGACCGGGAGAAGAGCCACGTCTGTTTTTATGCTTTTCATCGCTGGAATCAGATCCGTATCTCCGGCATGGTAGACTCTTACTCCCTTAACCGATATTATGAACCCGATCTTTCCATCTGCTTTGGGGTGAAAATGCTTGCCAGGCTCCCGGTACTTGTTGACATTGTAGGCAGGAACAATCTCCAGTGGGACATCGCTGACAGACACTTTGTCCCCTGGTTTCACGGCTTTGACCTCCTTCACTCTCAGCCCAGAGAGTTCTTTCTTGCAATCCGCGGTCGTGACAATTGTGGTCTTATCCGATACGACCTGCTTGATGTCATCTAGCGACAAGTGGTCGAAATGCTCGTGGCTAACAAGAAGAACATCTGCCTTGTCCGCGATTGGTTTGATCTTGAAAGGATCGATGATCACGGTTTTTCCATTCTTTATCCGGAACGAGTCGTGCCCGAGCCAGCTTATTTTGACCCCTTGATATTCGAACAATCTCCGTCACAGATGCTGGATCGCGGTTTTGTTACGATAATAAATCTTCAGAAATAAAGAGCCCTGTGAGAATACCCATAAATCATCGGACGGTCGATCTTTGATCCATACGATGTATGACGTGATCATTATAGGCTCCGGCTCAGCCGGCTACACCGCGGCCGTCTATTCCTGCCGCGCTGGAAGGAAGACTCTCATGATCGCCGGCTCAATACCAGGAGGCCAGCTGATGCTCACCTCCGACGTGGAGAACTTCCCTGGTTTTCCCGAATCCATAATCGGTCCCGAATTGATGGAGAGGATGAGAAAACAGGCCGAGCGCTTTGGTCCCGAAATCATCTATGACGACGCAGCCGAAGTGGAACTCAAATCGCGGCCATTCAAGATAACAGTCGGAAAGGAAACGTACCAAGGGAAAACAGTGATCATAAGCACGGGGGCCAATGCGAAATGGCTCGGAATCCCATCTGAGACAAGACTTCGAGGTCATGGCGTGTCGAGCTGTGCGACTTGCGATGGCTTTTTTTTCAAAGAAAAGGACGTAGTCGTTGTAGGCGGCGGAGACACCGCATTGGAGGAAGCAACTTTCCTCGCGAACATTGTCAAGAAAGTCACAGTTATTCACCGTCGAGACCAGTTACGAGCGAGTCAAATAATGCAGGAACGATCGCTCAAGAATCCGAAAATCAACTTCGTCTGGGACTCAATCATTGAAGAAATCACAGGGGACACTAATGTGACAGGCGTAAAGACCAAGAGCCTGAAAACCGGAAAAACTGAGACACTCGAGACTGCCGGGGTCTTCGTTGCTATTGGTCATGAACCAAACACTTCAATTTTCAAGGGGCAAATCGATCTCGACTCCAAGGGCTACATTGTCTCGAAAAGGGACACCGAGACTAACATCCCTGGGGTATTTGCAGCGGGGGACGTCCGGGACTTCAGGTATCGGCAAGCGATAACTGCAGCCGCTGATGGTTGCAAGGCCGCAATGGACGCCGACAAGTTCATCGGCGAACACTACAAGAACTGAGATCTAACCCTTGAAATGTCCCAAGTGTGATCTGCAGCTTGACTTCGTAGGACGATATATCGTCCAGGAAGACTTCGAGGCTGGCGCTCCAGCGCAGATCCGGGACATGGAGGTCTGGCAATGTGATTTGTGCAAGACTCATTATGAGACAAGTAGGGGCGGAAACCCAATCCCGATCCGATTCATGCAAAGCCTGTTTAAGAGACTCGAGTAATACTACAGACCTTAGCAAACGACGCTCGCAGTCTTGTCATTCATAGTTCTCGTCTTGTCAAAGCGCTGGTCTATTCGAAGGGTTGAGGAGATCTTCTTGGCCCCTATGGATCTCACTGCCGAGTGAGAAACCTCGACCGCCTTTAGAATTGTTCGAAGATTCCTTGACTCAAGGACAGGGCCGTCGGTGTCACACGATATTTGATCCCATCGATCTTTGCAATGGCCCGTAATGCTTTTCTGACGTATTTGCTGATGCTCGTTCCGCTCCCGATATGATGGAAGCTAACTCTGCTATCAAAACGACTTGCCGCTTTTTCAAGGTCGGACTGGTAAAGTGCAACTCCAAACCCAGTTAATGCTTCCCTTAGCTTACAAGACGGTTCTGGCGAACGGGGCCCATCTGTCGAAAAACGTTAA
>CAYRXJ010000173.1:0-3248 GCA_964428235.1 uncultured Candidatus Bathyarchaeia archaeon
CATGTTGCCAGTTAGGCGTTTCTCCAAAGGCCAGATCTTATTTTCGAGCCACTGATGAAGCTCAAGGTCATCGGCATATCCTCGGAATAGGGTCATGGAGAGATGAGTATGTGTGTTGATAAGACCGGGAATCAACGCTTTACCTTTGCACTTGATGGATTCGGCGGCTCTGGGTTTCTGAATCTCCCCGATCTCCTCAATGATTCCATCGTCGTTGATGCTGACAGATGCGTTTCGGAGAACCTTACGCTCGGGGTTCTGTGTGACGATCCAGTCGCAATCTTTCAGGAAGAGTCCCAGTGATCAGGCCTCCGCGCGAAGGTGTGTCTGGGGATGAATGCCTTTTGAAGGCTTGTAGGTAGCGTCCAGAAGTGCTCTCACACTGAGCGCTTTGGCTTTTCCAATCCCCGCTCCAACAGCCATTTCCGTGACTGAGGCGTTGAAAGTCTTTCTTAACGAACCGAAATGCGATAGCAATTGTTCAGCAGTGCGGGGACCTATCCCGGGAACTGCCCTGACGATTGACTCTTGAAGCCGTTTGAGATCTCCAGATCTCGGCTTGCGGACTACGAGTGGAGGTGGTCCAGTACGACCCTTGTATCGGCCTCCCTTTCCCAATGTGATCAGAAAATCGGCGGTTTCTTGTGTATTTCTTGTAAAGAAGCAGTGCATGTCGAAATCCAATACGGCTGAGATCAATGCTCCCCAAAGCGAGCGCGGATTCCGAGATCGCTTGAGCTCCTCATCGAGGTCGCCTTCTACAACGAGAATCTTGTCCTTGTAGGATTCTCCAATTCGGTAAGCCTGGTCAAAGAGTCTGCCACTAAACAATGACGAGACAAAATCTCGCGCCGATTTTCGTTCCACCGCATACTCTCCGACTATGTAATCGGCTACCTCTAGAACCTTGTATTCAATCGAGGCTCCCTGTGTCCGAAGAATGTCGGGCACCCCCGACGGCCTTTCTCTCTCATCAACAGCAATCCGCACCATGAAACGATCTGGGTTTCGATGATTGTCTTTACTGAAAAGGACTAGCTAGGGGAAGTGCGTTGTAAAAGCAACCCTCAAAAGGAACTCTTCCCGATTTTTTCGATGTAGGCCTTGATGGGGATACCGAAGGCGGCTGTCGATCAGCTTCTCAAGGAGAGCAAGGACCATGATTGTAAGGAGGCCCCCGAGATATGTGTCAAGGTCATGGCCATCGCCAATTTGCCGACTCTCTACGGGGACTATCAAGCGGTGGCATTCTGGAACAATTTCGACCGGAAAGAGCATGCCGCGTTTGTGCATGGGGACATCTTTGAGAAAGAGGACGTTCCAGTCAGGCTCCACTCGGAATGCCTAACCGGCGACGCGATAGGGTCTCTCCGGTGTGATTGTCGAGAACAGTTGCAAGAGTCGCTTCAGCGGATTGGCAGGATGGAACGAGGAATCGTTCTCTACTTACGACAGGAGGGAAGGGGAATCGGATTCGTGAACAAGATCAAAGCCTACCAGCTCCAAGACGCAGGCTATGATACAGTCGAGGCGAACGAAAAGCTGGGGTTCAGGCCAGACGAGCGAGATTATGATATTGCGGCTCACATGTTGATGTCGCTTCACGTTAGATCTGTGAAACTGCTAACAAATAATCCGGACAAACTGAAGGACTTGCAACTTCATGGAATCAAAGTGGATGAACGGATACCCGTGGTGATGCCCCCCAACCAATTCAACAAGTTCTACATGGAAACCAAGAGAAAGAAATTGGGCCATGTACTAGACATAGAACAGCGAGACGATCTGGCGGCCTATCCGCACGGCCAAGACTAAGATCTGATCGCTTCGATCTCGGATCCACTCCGAGGTTCTCTTCATCTTGATCTTGCAGCTTTGAATGATCTCGTCTGTTGGGCGTCGAGTTTTCCAACCCAATCGTATCTCTCGGTGATGCGGAGGTAAAAGCCGAAGGGATCGACAATCCTGAAATCGTGACGTCCCCACTTTTTCAACTGCAAGGGCTGGACAATCTTTGCGAAACGTCTCACTTTTTGATAGAATGCCTGGACTCGGTCAACCGGAATGATGATTTCCACACCGTAGCCTCGCTTTGTAGATTTTTTGAATCGGCGAAAGTACGAATGGGTGTAGACTTTCTTGCTTCCACCATAGAAGTTGAGCACGCTCCTGTTTTTCCTCATCACGAGATAGTCCTCAGTTCGCCATTGTATCTTGAATCCGAGTCTTGTGTAGAACCTAATCGCTTTTTCAAAGTCGGGAACGTGAAGCTCAATATACACATCTGTAAACATGCGAGCCGCCATGGTCAAATCTGTTCAGTTATTTGAAGACCCAAAAGTATCCTTGGAAGACCTCTCCGAGTTTTACAAGATCGAGAGGACCCCTCACAGTTACCTCATGTTTGTGACAACGATCGACGGTGTCGCGGTCCCTCTAGAGCCTGGGCAGCGAGGCGGTGCTGAAATCGCTCTGAGACACCTCAAGGAGAATCCGATCGCAAAGGGTGGACTCACCGATAATCGGGCCCTTCAGTACGGATGGGCTACAGCCGACGCAGTTCTGGGCGGAGCCGGAATCCTCAGAGACAGTCCAGAGGCAACCTGGTACCCAAGAGATGCAGATTTGCAGGTGCTTATTCGGAAAAGAGCTTCTAAGCCCGTCCGAGCCGTGGTCACGGGAACAGGCGAAATCGACCTGAACCATCCTGTGTTCAACCCGAAAAAAGAGGAGTGGCAGCCCGTCATATTTACGACCAAGAGAGGAGTGGAGAAGCTCAAAGCGCAGGCGAAAGACCTCGCGGCAAAGGGCAAGATGCCGGGAGAGCATGTGAAGACTCACTCCCTGGGTGATATCAATGTGGATATCGCAAAAGCTGTGGGAATTCTTAGGAAAGATTACCACGCAAACCTGTTGGACGTTCAAGGAGGGCCAATTCTCGCTGGGGAAGCGGTGAAGTCCAAACTTGTCGACGAGGTCCGGCTTACCGTTTCTCCTCAGGTCATAGGAGATCTGAACTCTGAGGGAAAACGAAGACCTGGCTTCGTTACAGGGCTTCATTTCGGGCTTGAAGACTCCCCACTGTCGAGCCTTGAAGCGATAGGGGTCTCTGGCAGTCACATCTTGCTGAGATACTACGTAACATATCGAAGCTAGGGGTGGCCACAGTGCAAATGTTCGCTATGCGAGAATTTCAATTCTGGTCGGCTGCCGCTTTGGATGTTGATGACAAATCCATGCAAGGAACC
>CAYRXJ010000174.1:0-1969 GCA_964428235.1 uncultured Candidatus Bathyarchaeia archaeon
CCGTCTGCAATAGGGTCGGAAAATGGGATTCCGATCTCGACGATATCGGCGCCACCTTCTATCAAGGCAGCGCAGTTTGCCATGAAGGATCTTGGCTCGGGGTCTCCACCTGTCAGATACGCGATCAAAGCTCCTTCTCCTTTGCTCCGGAGTTCTTGGAACTTCGATTCTATTCGGTGATTACTTTGGGAAGTGTTTGGCAACTATCTCCACGTCCTTGTCCCCTCGACCCGAGAGGTTCACGATCAACGAATCTTTCGAAGAGAGTCTCCTTGCCAGCTTCATGGCATAGCCGATCGCGTGAGCAGATTCAAGAGCCGGCATTATCCCTTCGAGTTCAGAGAGATCACTGAAGGCCTCAAGGGCTTCCTCATCTGATACTGTGACGTATTTTGCTCGACCAGAACTCATGAGAAACGAGTGCTCGGGCCCAACTCCAGGGTAGTCTAGGCCAGCGGAAACACTCTGGGTGGTCGAAATTTGACCATCTAAGTCTTGCAAAACGTATGTCATCATTCCATGTAGAATTCCTTCGCGGCCCGCTACAAGAGGTGCAGCGTTTTGTCCAAGAGCGAGGCCTAGCCCACCTGCCTCTACTCCGTAAATACTAACCTCCATATCGTGAATAAACGCGTGAAATAACCCGATCGAATTGCTCCCTCCACCAACGCACGCAACCAAGGCACTTGGAAGCTTACCTTCCGCACGCAGGATTTGGCGACGGGCTTCCTTCCCTATCACACTCTGGAAATCACGGACCATTTTGGGATAAGGATGCGGACCCACAACAGATCCTAGAAGGTAGTAGGTGTCCTGAACGTTGGTAACCCAATCTCTCAGGGCCTCATTGATTGCATCTTTTAGGGTCTTGGATCCTGACTCCACCGGGTGTACTTTCGCGCCGAGCATTCTCATTCTGTAGACATTGAGTCTTTGACGCTCCATGTCTTCACTTCCCATGTAGATTTCCGCACTCAGACCCAAGGTCGCGCAAGCCATTGCAGTGGCGACTCCGTGCTGTCCCGCTCCTGTTTCTGCAATGATCCTCTGCTTTCCCATCCTCTTAGCTAACAGCGCTTGGCCGATTGTGTTGTTGATTTTGTGAGCACCCCCGTGAAGAAGGTCTTCTCGTTTCAGGTAGATCTTCGCTCCTCCAGTTCTGCGAGTCAAATTGGAAGCAAGATAGAGCGGCGTTGGCCGACCTGCGAAACAGTCAAGCCAAGTTGCTAATTCTTTCTTAAAGGATGGATCACGAGAGAATTTTTCGTAAGCAATCTCAAGAGACTTCAGTGGCTCCATCAGAGTCTCGGGGACGAATTGCCCGCCGTATTTTCCGTATTTCCCCGGTTTCGAGCCGACCCTACTTCCTGTGATAATTTTCATGCGTTTACAAACTCCTTTACTTTCTCCTGAATGTCCGCTGATTTCATGACGGATGTTCCAACAAGGAATGCGTCGGCACCTGCGGCTCTGAGTCTCTTGATATCTCTTGAAGACTCGATCCCGCTCTCGGAGAGAATTGGTCCGTCAACCTCGGAATGCCCTGCGAGAATCCTCTCAGTAGTTGAAAGGTCAATCTCGAAAGTCGAAAGGTTCCGGTTGTTTATTCCAAACACGTCCGGTTTGTACTTGCTTAAGTTCGCGAATTCTTGAGGACTATTTGCTTCAACTATGGCTTCTAGTCCAAGCCTCCTTGCTTTGATAATCATCTCCTCTAAGTGAGAGTCTGCTAGACCTTGGCTGAACAGTTCCGAGATCAGAACAACTGCGCTCGCGCCCGCCCTTCGGCCTGCTAGCAGTTGCTTTGGAGAAACTATGATGTCCTTCATGATTGTTGGCACGTTGCCGTTTTGACTTACTTCCGCCAAGGCATTGAGACTGCCTTCGAAATTATCCGGGTCGGTAAGAACCGATATTCCCGTAGCTCCCCCGTCGACCATCGCCTTTGCAATTTGAAGGATGTTTCCCG
>CAYRXJ010000174.1:2069-3247 GCA_964428235.1 uncultured Candidatus Bathyarchaeia archaeon
CCCGCCGGAGAACTCGATGAGTTCCCGGAGTTTCTGGAGCGGGAGTCCATCGTTTACCGTTGCTGATGCGATCTCGACTCCCTCTCTAAGGCTATTGGTTCTTTTTGCGAGAACTAGTCCTGCCGCCGTGTTCGCCAAGACCATCTGGACTCTGGGGTCACTCATCTTCAAATTGCCCGACAATACTCGTGCGGTAATTCGTGCGTTCTCTTCTGGGTCGGAGCCGGCTACCAACTCCGCGCTGCATCTTGTCAATCCGATGTCCTCTGGTACAACCTCTTGTCGGGAGATTTTCCCATCTTGATCCGTTAGAATCCGGGTAGTCCCGGTTATGGAAATCTCATCCACTCCGTCGAGCCCGTGTACAGTCATTACAGATTTCGCACCGAGGTTCCGAGCGGCACGGCACATGGGTTCGAGAAGTTCAGGATTGTAGACACCGATCAGTTGGGCATTGGCTCCTGCAGGGTTTGTCAACGGGCCCAGTATGTTGAAAACTGTCCGGATTCCGATCTCTTTTCTCACAGAGGCAACGTTCTTCATCGCGGGATGGAAATTCGGCGCAAACATGAAGCCGATGCCTATCCGCTCGATTGCCCTCCCAATCTCTTCAGGTTCCATGTTGAGGTTCAATCCAAGTCTTTCCAAGACGTCGGCGCTTCCGCATTTGCTTGTGAACGAGCGATTCCCGTGTTTGGCCACTGGAACGCCTGCGGCAGCGATGACGAAGGCCACTGTCGTGCTAACGTTGAACGTCTTTGTCTTGTCTCCTCCCGTCCCACACGTGTCGAGGAGACATCCGTCTATTCTAGGGTAGATCCTCTTGCTGAATTCTCGCATCACTTGAGCGAGGGCTGTGACCTCATTCACCGTCTCACGCTTTTTCTTTAGCCCTATCAGGAAAGCCGCGACCTGAGAAGGTGTCGCTTCCCCGGACATTATCTCTGTCATTGTGGCCCTTGCTTGGTCTGCGGTCAATTCGTGGTCTTCCAGCAAGAGCGGAATAGTGTCCCTGATCGTCGATTTCAATCCTCGAGGAAATTCTCGATAATTCGGTGCCCTGGTTCAGTGAGAATCGATTCGGGATGGAACTGGACGCCTTCTATGGGGAATTCTTGATGCCGAACCCCCATTATCTTGTTTTCATCGTACGTTTGAACAGTTACCCTTAAGGCTTT
>CAYRXJ010000175.1:0-3228 GCA_964428235.1 uncultured Candidatus Bathyarchaeia archaeon
CCTCGGGAGAATGAACCCGTGAGGATAGTATTTCGGAAACCCCCTTGTTCAAATCCTTCCAGGAACAAAGCTCGAAAATCATGCGGGAATTACCCGATTGAAATCCGAAACTTTCAGACCAGGGGGCCCTCACGAAATCTCCAGAGACACACGCCTTAGCTGTCGCGCGAGTAGAAACTTATGAGATAAGTTCTGGGCCTGCCAGTAGAGATCCGGCGAGCCAATATCCAGCCCGGCACGGCACCAGGGCTGCCCGCACTCGCAGTAGAGTTCCTGATCATCTCTTCTATAATCCTCGCCACTCTAGCGGGAGCAGTATTTCTGGTTGTGGTGATACGAGAGAGAAAGACAAACAGATCCCAAAGCCAACTATAGAAGAATAATACCCACGCTCGTAGAGGAATCCAAGATCCCCCAGAAGAATCGTCACCATCCTCCCCAGATCATAGTAGCGATACAACTTTCCAAACCATTCTCTCCAGATCTAGCCGTGCAAGCACCGAAGAACAGTCCTCCCAACCCCAGGAGAAAGTTCACGATCGGCCTAGCCTGCATGCTAGCCTCGTTTCCACTCGTCTTCCTACCTTTTTACACGAGGTTCCTAGCCGTCTTCATCTTCTTCCTCGGAGTATTCGAGTACGCCGACGGCCTGATCGACAATGTGAAACTCAAGAAAGCAAAGAAGCAAACCGCTACTGCATGATCTGACGGTTAGGGCAATGTCTCGGAGAGGGACATCCACCATGTCTCTCTATTGAAGAAGTTTCCACTCGCGTTTTTCCTTAACAAATATGGAGATCGGAGGGTCAAGCGAACAGAATTTTTCCAACTGAGCAAGAAGCTGACCTGACTGTCCCTTCCACCTCATGGGCTTAGAATACAGGATCCCAGGGACTCTGACGAAGAAGGAGCACCATTGGTTAGACCTAGTGAGGATATTGATCCTGCATCCCTCGACGGATACCTGCGATATGTCAGCCCTCTCCAAGACGACATCAGGAGACTGATTTGACAATTCCAACAGCGACTTCGGTGCGTTATGGCTAATCCGCATTCCTATCTGTCGTGGCCAATAGTAGAGGAAGATGATTGATAGACCGGCTAAACCAAAAAATATCGGCACGAGGACGATGCCTAACGGAAGTTGTTGGTTATCGCTGACGCCGGTCAGCCGGGCGTAAACCACAACGGAAGTCAGCAATGAGAAGGAAGCCAGGCCCAGCAAGTATGCTGGATAGTAAGAGCGCGAGAGAATCTTTGCATAGGACAAACCTATGATTCGGCGGTCCGTGAAATAGACCCCGTACCCAGGGCGACTGCGGAAAGAGTCACCAGGGAGCGCATACCTGCCGATTCTTCCGCCCGCAACTCCTCCGAGGAATTCTTCTCCCAAGCCTGCAAAATCACGCTCGTTACGAGGTTGTGTTCTGGTGCCGCAAGATCTGAGAGGCTAGGCTAGTGTTTTGTAGAAGGCTATCCATCCGGTTTGTTTCTTGAAGCCTAGTTTCATGTTTATCCCGTACATCGCCTTGTTTGTCGTGTCGTTCTCGGTCGTGATCTTCTCGAACCCGTTCTCCCGCGCGTAATCTATCACCTTCAGCTTCATCGCAATCGCGATACCCTTTCCCCGATACTCCCTGCGCACGCCAGTTAGAGCCTGATGGAGCCCCAGTGGTTCCTTGTCGAGATGCCGGATCGTACTCATACCCACATACTCGCTCCCGTGTTTCGCGATCGCGTAAGCCTCGGGGATCAGGCCCGGGTCTTTCATGTCGAAAGCTAACCACTGCTCGTAAGGAACCGGAGTAAACGGCTCGGGACTAGGAACATCAGCCATCAAATCCTGATTCAACCGGTACAGCTTCCTGTAACACTCCGGATCATCTCGCAGTTCCCGCGCCAAAGTGCTGATCTTTATTCCGGCTGCAGAAGCTTTCTCCGAATAACCCGACAGCCCGGACACGTCAACAACAGCCGGGTTAAGCCAGGACTCCCAAGCACGAAATCTCTCGGCGAACCCTCTATTGCCCAGAAACGATAGGGCAACAGGCATGTCATCTTTCGCGAACGCCCAGACCTCAGAAGCATTCAGTTCCGAGAGGAACCGGAGACAGTTCTCGTAGAGAAACTGGCCCACACCCCTGTTCTGGTGGTCAACATCGACAATGGCCCCTCCCGCGAATCTCCGGGGATTAAACATCCAGGTCACATGCCTAATATCCAAGAACCCAAGGATCTCGCCCGTGCCCCGGTCAAAGCACGAATAGCGCTGCAAGTAGTACCGGGTCTTGTCCAGATTATCATCAAACGCCTTCAATTCGTTCACGCTGAACGGATGATCCCGAAAAATCGAGTTCCGGATCTCAGCGTACCTCCCGTACTCCGCTGGCTGGAACTTTTGAAGCTCCAGACTCAACCCAGCACGCGGAGCGGCCTCTTTTGTCGGAGACTTTCCGAGGCTCTGCTGACTTTGGACCAATGTTTCGATTTGAACAAAGGTTCAGATCGGCTTATGACCGTTTCTACAGGAAAGGCCTTTCAGTAGCACATGCGCGAAATGAAACCTCGGTAGGATTATCGTGGCGATAGGAATTGTTTATTAGTAGGATTTACCCGTGTCCTCCTACCGATGACCCAGGAAGTCGTGGTAACCCGACGTGGGCAGACCACCATACCCCAAGAGATCCGCGAGAAACTTGGAATCAGGGAAGGAACCAGGCTTACAGTAGAGACCGAAGGAGGAAAAGTCGTGTTCCGCAAGATCGCTTCGATATTCGACCTCGCGGGAAAAAGCAAGCTCACGAGAGACGAAGCGTCCGTACTCCTTGACCGGATGCGGGAAGAGAGCTAGTGCTCTTCGATACCCGGTACTTCTGGACAGTCTTTACCACCAAGAATCCTGAACAACTACAGAAGCTCAGATCACTCTTCCACGAGGCCAAAAACTCCTTCGCCCCATCCATCAACACCCACGAGGTCTACAGGCCCCCGGTAACACAAGGGGGACCAGAAACACGAAGACCACAGCATCAAACTCACAAAAAAGAACTGCCAGAATGAAAAATGGTACACGAGATCGCCGAGGAGGGAGCGCGAATAAGCCACCGTGTCAAGGTCCCGATGGCGGACGCGCTGATAATGGCAACGGCCAGAAAACTCCGAGTGCCCTGCGCAACCGACGACCCTCACTTTACTGAAGTCAAGCGAGTCTGGATCTAGGCAAGAGGT
>CAYRXJ010000176.1:0-3205 GCA_964428235.1 uncultured Candidatus Bathyarchaeia archaeon
AAGCCACTGAATTTCCGCCAAAGTCGACGTATTTCTTCTTGTGCGGAGAGTGATATAAGAGTCCCAACTAGCATTCCAATCTCAAGTCGCCCAAGGATTGGTCCCAAAAGTAATTGTCGAAGTATCGGCGCGAAGAGCCCAGCGTTGTTCCCAAGCACAGGCATTGCCCCGTCTGCAATACGCCTACCGACCTCAAACAGGACTATTGTAGTGACAAGTGTAGAACAGAGGGTAAGAAGATTCAGCGATCCAAGACTAGAAACATTATACTGATAACAGGGCTTGTTTTCGTTTTCTATATCGTGTTTCTCTTATTCACTAGTCGTCTCTAGAGGGAGGCTTTCTTGTTGGCTAGGCCGACGATCTCACTGATAGAATTGTAATGATTGTCCCGAAGAAACTTTGACATTCCTATTGTAATCTCGCGAAACACTCCGACTCCTCGGTACATGACGGCCGTCCCTATTTGAACCGCTGACGCTCCCGCCATCATCATCTCTACAGCTCCTTTCCAGTCGGTTATCCCACCGACACCAATGATTGGTATCTTGACAGCAGCTCTTGCCTGGTAGACAATCCTAACAGCGAGCGAGTGGAGAGCTGGTCCTGACAATCCGCCAGTAATGCCTCCGAGAATCGGAGCTCCCGCGTCAATATCTATTGCCATCCCAAGTGCTGTGTTAATCGCGGTGAGTCCATCTGCCCCGCCGTTTTCTGCTGCTCTAGCAATTTCCTGAACGTTCGCGACATTGGGGGTCAGTTTCACGAAGACGGGAAGCTTCACTCTTGACCTAACTTCCCTAGTTACTTCTGCTACCATCTCTGCTTTCTGCCCTATCTCGATACCGACTTCACGTACGTGTGGGCAGGAGACGTTGAGCTCTATCGCTATTGCGCCTCCTGCTTCTCCTTTCGAGGCGGCTTCGGCAAATTCTTCAGTGTCGAAGCCAAAGACGCTTGCTATTACCGGGACTCCCGACTTGGACACTTGCGCGATTTCCTTTTGCATCTCTTCCATTCCGGGATTAGGGATTCCGAGAGCGTTCAGATATCCTCCGGGAACTTCAATGAAGGAAGGGTTATGGTATCCTTCTCGGCCATTGCGATTGAACGATTTCGTGACAACCGCCCCGGCGCCAGCTCGCGAGGCCCGTACCATGACCTCACTGGAAACCCCAAGGATTCCGGAAGCTAGTATGGTCGGGTTGGGGAGCTTTATACCAGCAAACTCCACCGAGAGGTCCGGATCCAAATGCAACCCACCAGCCAGCACGTTTCCAAGTTAATTATCTTCGCACCTAGCGCCTCTCACCCACTCAACAATGGAACAGGGACTGGAAGACTTTGAAAGGCTACATCGTTGACTCGCCCGTTGGACTATTCATCCTCGAAAAGACAGGCAAGATCGCGGAGAAGGCACTCTTTCCAAAGAACCCCAAGGACGCAGCGGTAAAGCTCGCCGAGGTTCGGAGCGGAACACTTCCCTCTGAGCTCTCTGACTTTGCCCAGGCCCTTTCACGAACGGATCTAGAAAAAATCACCGTGGACAACGAGTATCTGGCGAGCATTGCCCGCGCCAACTCGAAAGCGGAGGTTGTTCTTGATGAGCGGGACGAGACAATCTCTAAGCTCCGAAATAGGCTGCCGAACATGCTAGTAAGGTACAGGATTGTTGAGTCGAAGGATGACTATGAGAAAATCGTCCACGATGTCTCAATAGAGCTCGCGCAAGCCTCGATCGCAGCAAGCGGAACAAAACGAGACTTGTATGCTATCCAGACCGTGAGATGCATTGAGGATCTTGACAAGGTGCTAAATCTCCTAGCTGGCAGGATACGCGAGTGGTATGGGCTCCATTTTCCAGAGCTCGACAGACTTGTGGAGAAACACGACAGCTACATCAGACTAGTCCAAGACCTAGGATCACGGTATTCATTTTCGCAAGAGTCGTTGGTTGAGTTGGGAATACCCCAAGAGCGCTCGAGAATTGTCTCGGAAGCTGCCGATAATTCATCGGGGGCAGATCTTCCTCAGCCCGATCTATTGTGGTTGCAGCAGGTCAGCGGGGCTGTTCTTCAAATGTACAAGTTGAGAGAGGCGGCCGAAAAGTACACTGACAAGATAATGGCCGAGGTCGCGCCGAATATGACCGGGGTCTTGGGCGCGGTTCTCTCCGCCAAGATACTCTCGATGGCTGGAGGGTTGAACAATGTCGCCAAGATGCCGGCTAGCACGATCCAGGTCTTGGGTGCCGAGAAGGCTCTTTTTCGGACTCTGAAGACTGGGGCCCGCCCTCCCAAGCACGGGATCATTTTCCAGTACGCTGCGATCCATCAGTCACCAAGGTGGTTGCGAGGCCGAATTGCTAGAGCGGTTGCAGGAAAACTTGCGATTGCGGCCAGAATGGATGCTTTCGGTGGATCTGATCAAGCTGACAAGATGAGAAGTGCTCTGGAGAAGAAACTGGCCGAATTGAAAGATCGTTATCAAGGCCAACCTCCCAAGAAGAAGCATGCCGCGAACTGGCGTCAAGCCCCACAGCAAGTTCGAAGGGATCTACCTGGTCCCGAGGAAAGGAGAGGAGATTCTCGCCACCCGCAGCATAACCCCCGGAGAGACGGTCTACGGCGAAGAGATCGTCAAAACTGGCGCTGACGAATATCGGATATGGGACCCCTTCCGTAGCAAGCTTTCCGCTGCAATTTTGAAGGGTCTGAGTAAGGTTCCATTCGGGGAGAAGTCTAGAGTCCTTTACCTTGGTGCAGCTAGTGGCACAACCGTTAGTCATGTTAGTGATATTGTCGGCTCCAAAGGTATGGTCTTCTGTGTCGAGTTCGCGCAGAGGTCGTTTCGAGATCTTGTTAACAGAGTCTCAATGAGTAGAAGAAACACGTTGCCGATCTTTGAGGACGCGCGGTTCCCTAGCCGATACAGAACGCTCGTCTCTGGAGTAGACTCTGTCTATTGTGACATTTCCCAGCCAGATCAAGCCAGAATAATGGCAGAAAACCTGGATCTCTTCCTCGATCAAAAGAAGGAGTTTCTGATGGTGATCAAAGCTCGCAGTATCGATGTGGCGCGAGACCCGAAAATAATCTTCCAACGTGAAGCTGAGATCTTGAAAGAGAGAGGATACCTGATCAAAGAAATGGTGAGGCTCGATCCATTCGAAAAAGATCATGCGATGGTTCGAGGCGGAAAGTAG
>CAYRXJ010000177.1:0-3188 GCA_964428235.1 uncultured Candidatus Bathyarchaeia archaeon
TCTCGCGCCTAGACTTCAACATGATACTCGGCGGGCAGGGAGAACCCTTCAAGTCTAACGACGCGCCCGACCAAGTAGGAAGACTCTCGGCGTCGACAGACTAATCGACTTGGCAGAGACGTTTCCGGTCTTTGGCCTAGCGCAATTAAGGTCCGAGGCCAAGCTGGGCCATTAGCCCGAGGACATCGAAGTAGAGCCGTATCTCTTCTATCCTGTTGTCCTGGACTTTGCATATGATGCTGGTGGGGATGGTGAACTTCTTTCCTGTCGGGGGAATCTCCCTGGGACCCGCGTGTATTGGACCCTTCATCGTCCCAGACTCCTCCACTTCAAGGCAGACCCAGTCGTCTTGTCCGAAGCTCCGCAACTTCCTGACCTGATAATCAGGGAACGTCGTGAGGATGTCGTTCCACATCTTCAACAAGGCCTGCTTACCCTTCACCCCTCCAAGAGTCGGATCATAGATCGAGACAGAATCACCATGAAGACCGACAAACGCGTCCTGGTTTCTCTGGTTGATACTGTCAACCCACGCTCGCTCAACAACTCTAAGATTATCAGTTATCGTCGCTTGCAACACTGCTCTGAACCTCTACATGATGTGTCGCAACCTATAATCTAGATAGGGACACAAGAGGATACCATTGAAACAACGAGACAAAAGAGCGATCCAGAGAGAATTCTTTGCGGACCGTCCTATCAAACCCGACCTAGGAGTCCTCGGACACAAATGGGCCCTCCTCATCCTAGCAGACATCGGGCTCAGAAAGATCGACCGGTTCAGCAGCCTACGACGATCAAACCCAAGACTCAACCCCAGAATCCTAAGCAGAAGACTACGCGAGCTCGAACAAGCCGGAATGATCAAGAGGCCAGAGAAAAACCAGGCACCCAACCCCGTCAGATGGATCATGACCGAGAAAGGAGAGGACATTCTTCCAGCAGTCATGAGACTGATAGTTTTCGGCGCACGATGGCATGCCGAGAATCCGTTTGACGGAAAACCTCCGAGAAGAATCTAGGATCATTTGAGAAGATTCTTCACATTTCGCGCTATCAACTCGACAGCCTCGTCAATCCGCTTCTTTCTGGTCTCCGGTCTCTTCGCGCTCTTGATCCAGATTAGATACTTTTTCCGGTAACCATCAGTGAAGCCCTGAAAGTTCCTCCAGGCCAAATCGTTCTTGCGCAGTGCGTCCTCGAGATCTTTCGGTACTACTACTCCCTCCTGGGTAACCTTCTCCATCATCGAGAGTTCTCCCGTCCGTTTCGAGAACGCTGCTAGACCCCATTTCGTCATCCTTCCTTGACGCTTGAGCTTGCTGACACGATTGATGTTGATTGTTGACCAGATGCTTCCCGGATGGCGGGGAGAGAATTTTCTCACGTACTTCTTATCGTCAATTCTCTTGATGACGCTGTCAATCCAGCCGAACGCTAATGCTTCGTCCAGCGCGTCACTATAGGAGATTGTCGGAGCCCCCTTCTTGTGGAAGACAAGCCAGACACCCTGTTCCCTGAGATGGTTCTCCTCCAGCCACGAATGCCACTCGGCACTCGATGTAACATCCAGAGTCTTGAGCAAGGACTAGTTCGAAACTGTCTGGTTGTACCATCTGAGCGAGAAATTGGTCGCCTCTCGGAGAAGAGAGCGCATGTCTTCCCCTTTCTCTGTCAGCCGATAGTGTACCCTGGCAGGACTATTCCTGACGACTTCTCTCTTTACAAGTCCAATTCTCTCGAAATCGTCCAATCGGGCAGACAAGGTTCTAGGGTTGAGGCCGGGAACGGCAGAGAGCAGAGTGTTGAATCGATCCCGCCCGTTAAGCAACTCTAGTAGAACTGGCCCCGCCCATTTCTTCCCCAAGACCGATAGTGACCCATCTAATGGATAACGCAAGAACTCTGTGAAGTCGCACATTACAAGAGATTCTCCCTGTTAGCTATCAGGTTCTTCCCTTACCCCCTTTTATTCGTGGCCCAACAGAAAACGATCAAGGAAGATAGATGACAAGCCCAGAAGCTCTCAAACGACTGGACTATCTCATCGGACGCTGGAAGCATAGGTCCGAGAACCAGTTCGGAGAACAGGGAGTCATCGAAGGCATCGGCGAGTACGCTCACGATCCTAGTGAGATGTTCATTGTCAACAGTGGAGAATCCCGATCGAATGGCAAGATAGTCAACAAGGCTGTCAGCTATCTCCTCTGGGACAATAACATCCGCAAGTATATTCGAAAATCCTTCTACTCGTACGGCTGGATACTCAACGAGATCGGCGAACTACACGACAACAGACTCGTCCTAGACGTCGTCTCGATAGACGGCGAACCAGACTTCTTCAAAGGAACAAAATGGCGGAGCTTCATCCAGAAGTACTCGGACAACGAGATCGGAACTGGACTCGAAGTGGCGAAGAACAACGGGCCCTTCACTCTCTATGGAGAATCAAGAGCGAAAAGAATCCAGTCCAATCGCTCCTGACAAGACATCGATCACTCTTTCTTTAAATCGCCGAGCCAGCCGACCAAAGCACGTTAGTACGTTATGTCAGAGAAGGGCATGGGGCTCAAGGGCTGGCTATCAGGACCCCAAACCAAGAGCCCGCGGACGGAACAGTCTATCACCCTTGACAAGCACCGTATAGCCGTCCTGCCATTATCCAACATCAGTCCTGATCCTAAAGACGACTATTTTGCAGACGGCATCAGCGACGAGCTTATCTCGACACTCTCGAAGATTCAAGGTCTGCGAGTGATATCCAGGGCCTCCACGACCAAGTATAAGGGCTCAGGAAAAGGAGCTGGCGAGATTGGACAGGAACTAAGGTCCGGCAGCATAGTCGAAGGCACGGTCAGAAAGGCCGGCAACAAATTGCGGATCACGGCCCAGCTAACCGACGCCGAGAGCGAGGAGAGCCTTTGGTCAGAAACATACGATCGAGACCTCGATGATGTATTCCAGATCCAGACCGATATTGCCAGACAGGTTGGCGATGCTCTCAAAGTCAAGCTTCTCGGCCCTGACAAGAGCCGACTGGAAAGACTGCCTACCACGAACCAGGAAGCCTACGACCTGTACCTCAAGGGCCATTTCTACTTCACTAGATCAACACATGAGAGCTACAAGCAATCGATAGACTATTTCGAAAAAGCTATCGTGCTCGACCCCAAGTTCGCATTGGCTTA
>CAYRXJ010000178.1:0-3174 GCA_964428235.1 uncultured Candidatus Bathyarchaeia archaeon
GATGTTGCAACAGCGTAATATTCAAGGCATATACAGGGTCCAATGCCTTGTAGTATTTGTACGTGCAACGTATTGCGTAGGCAAGCATATGGCAATAACTCAGGACCACAAAAGCAAAGACAAGCCCGACAGCAAGGATAACGAAGCTGGCAATCGCGAAAGATGTTCCTTGGACTGTCTGGTTGATTCCCGGAAAGCCCAGGACGATGCTCTGGACGACGATTAGTACGATGATTCCTGCGAGCAGCCTGATGAGCGATGGCATTAAGGGCCTGAAATCGCCGAAGGGGTCCTGTGTGTTTGCTGGCATCTCAAGACCACTTTTTCCTAAGACCCAATGAGCGCTTAGCGCAGATTACGTATGGCGAAACCTGTTGAGCACCTTTGTCGTTACGCTTCGCGTTTAGCCGTGTCCCTTTGTCCCTATAGTGAGAGAGAGGCGCAATGGCTGAACTGAAGATGTACTTGTCTGAAGAGCTAGACAAGAGATTCCGAAGACTCGCCATGATCGCTTTCGGCTATGGCCGGGGATCACTTAGCGAGGCAGCCGTCGAGGCACTTACAAAATGGTGCGAGGTCCACGAGGCTCAAGACGTCGAAAGCGTCGAGCAAGTTGAGAAACAAGGTAGTTCAAACGCGGACCCTGTTGCGCGAGCAGAGGAACGACCGACAATCGAGATGAGCGCAGATCCTCCCGCACATCCTTCGGCAAGCTCCAGCGGTGGAGCATGAGTCAAAGAGAAATAATTGGTCCCTGAATCCTTTAGGCTTCATTGACTCGGCCCAAGAGCAATAGTCAACCCAAGATCGAGAACATGGCTGCAGGGATCCTATTGAAGGACGGCAAGTTCCTCGTCGAGAAGAGACGTCTCGACAAGAAAGCTGATCCTGGTTATGTCGAGATACCGGGCGGGCATGTGGAGGCAGGTGAGACCTTGGAGGAGACACTTCGGAGAGAGATGAAAGAGGAACTTGGGATCACAGTTCTGAAGGAAAGGTTCCTCAGGTCAAGCCTAGCTACTGCGACGAACGGAGAGAGAGGCAGAATCCACTACTTCCTCATCGAGCAATGGGAAGGCGAGATCGTGTCCAACGAGGCTGAAAGTGTATGCTGGGAATCAGACGTTTCAAACCTCAGCATTCGTCCAGACCGGAACGTGATTAAGGCGCTTCTCGAGTCCAAAACAGCCTAGTTCTACTGAGAGGCTACGGAATTTCCGGAGCGTGGCCTTACGAGGATACTCGGGGACGAGGGTTCTGAGGCCCAGTTAGTTTATGAGGTTCAGGACCTGAAATTCCCCCTTCCCAAACTCATCAAGGAATGCTAATGTTCGGAGCGACATGGAGGTATGATAAACCAAGTCAGGGCCGAAATACGCTACTACATTGACGCCAGCCGGGCCCAAAAGTTCAAGCTCGACCTCTTCGCTCTCATGAGTCTCAACAGTTTTCCGAACCCCGTCAATCAGACATTATACTTCAACAACGGGGAACACGAGGTTCCGTTCACGTATTCGATCAGGGGAAGACGCTACGAGCAGAAGCCGTTCCCTGAACGTTTCAGGTTGAAAATGTCCGACAAGTGGATCTTCGAAGTCAAGAATACACGGTCGGAGCACGGCAGATTCATCCGGCACAAACGACGCAACGAAATGCTCCCCCTCAAGGAAATTCTAGCGAGAGTTCGTAGGATGGCTCGGCTAGGCCGGGTCCAGATACCTCACAAGCTAGGATTGTACGCGGGCGCTAGTTACTCCCGAAATCACTTCATTGAGAGTGATCGCGGGGTCCGTGTCACTATGGATGAAGATGTGAGATACTTCACATTCGATGGTCTCAACGGCACGATGCTAGGCGCCTCAAACAAGGCCATTGTCGAGCTCAAGATCCCGCGGGGAAGAACTGCCAATCCACTCGTGAGAAAGGTTCACGCTCTTCTTAGGAGAGAAAATGCTGAGCAGGGAATCTCAAAGAAAGCGACAATATTCAATCTAATTGAAGAGCAAGCAAGGAGATCAGGGGAAGCTTACAAAGAGCCGAGTCACAACACTGAGATCAAGGCCAAACTCGCTCTTGACGCGGAGGATCAGACAATCTTCCCGAAGATCCGGAGAGATCTCCTCAATGGGAAGATCGAAGGATTCCATCTTTCCAAATCATTTCCAGATGTCATGGAGACCGGCAAACTCTACCACTATGTCCAAGTCCCGACCCATGAGTACGTGCGATTCGAGACAAGCGGTCAGTCGCGATCAGCAACGATCAAAGAGAACTTCCAGGTTGTGCAGGATCCGTACAGGTTGGGGAATGTGATCAAGAGGCGGGAGATAGAGCAGCCTATCCAGCCGGACATGCTCAAGATGCCCTACAAGATCCTTACCCGACGGAGAAAATATTTCATGGTCGAAAGAGATGGAGGCACTCGAGAGTATGCCGTTATGATGGACAGGAGTACTCATAGGGGGCACGAGCTTTACCAGCTCGAAGTCGAAGACGTTCTCAACTCGCCTTCTCTGAAAACTGAGACGCGCAGCATCAACGATGTCGCCTCGATGGCCAATTATCTGATAGAAGAATTCGCCTTAGAGCCTACAACCCTCACGAAGAACCAATGGCTAACGAATCTACCGAACTAGTTTCCCGGCTTGGACATCCCAACAGGATTATCTCGCGAGACCTCGACAAACTTCAGGTAGCTCTTCCGACGATTCTCACTCTCAAGATTCAGAGCCGTCTGAATTTCTGGCGATTTCTTGAGACCTCGGAGATATTCAGTCATCACGTCGTGGTCCCGGATGGCACCCAGTAGGTCCTGCCAGGACCGCAGAGCCACCAGTGGTTTCGGGGGTTTTTTGAACTCTGACATCTCAAGAACGTACCGCAGTCGTTTGCAATCTCTTCGAACGACGTGCAACTCATCAACTTTCGACTGATCCTCCCGAACCAGTGGGAGCTCGCTCGTAATCTTCGATCCAAGTTTTCTCATGACTTTGTCGTATCTCTTCTGTAGGGACGACTCTGAAAGATCCCTAGGCTTCACACGGGGTCCAGTGTTTTTCTGAACCGCGGCTTCAAGTTGTTTAGCTCGATCCGAGTGGCCCTTCCGAGGCTTCAGGCGTTCTTAGAACAACCGATCCTGAAGCGCGTACTCCTTATCTGTCGCACGCTTTGAAA
>CAYRXJ010000179.1:0-3149 GCA_964428235.1 uncultured Candidatus Bathyarchaeia archaeon
GCGCGTTACTGGCTTATCATTACCTGCCACTATGCTGCTCCAATTGGGCACGAGACTGATCTCGACGAAAATATGAAGAGATAACTCGGAGAGGTGAAATGGAAATCGTAAGGCACGTTATTCTTGAGCTCCAAACGAAACGGCGATTTGAGTCCCAAAGAGGTTTCCACAGGGAAGACCCTCTACCCTGATTTTGAATCGATAGTTAGAATCAACAAACGAGTTGTCTTACTCACAAAGGACGAGCATGCGTTCACCGAGCACGACGAACAAGGTCTCCGGCGTTTGCTTGTTGAGGTTGAGGATGTCGCTAATGACCTGAAAGTGGGTGAGTCCATGGTCGAGAAAGTTTCCCTACTTATCTACGGGATAGCGGGAGGTCAGCACTTTCATGAGGGAAATAAGCGAACAGCCTTGGTAACGGCAAAGATATTCTTAAAGGCAAACAGATATGTTATGAACACACGAGATAAGAGCCTTCTTGCTGTGGTCGATAAGGTCGCCGTAGGACAGGCACATTTAAGTAACGTGAGGGACATAATTAGGCAATTGATCAGGAGCGTCTGACCAGATGTCGAATGATGAGCGCGAATTTTGGAATGCTCTTATAGACGAGGCCATACATGCTGACAAGGATTTTCTCGTATACGTAGGTTCCGAAAACCGGAACTAGAGTAAAGCGACATCTGTCTCAGGCATCAGGTTTCCACCACAACGGACATTCGACAGGAAGCTCGCCCCACGACAATTTCAGGTTCGCCTTGACTACTTCAGCCCCTTTTTTCGACGTACTTAAAGACAAGTTTGGCTATGCGTTCAGAAGAGTCTTTAGATCCAAGCTCATAGTGACTAACCCTCGCCTAACAAGCTCATCAAGCTGCTCGATATTCCCAAAGCTTGGCGTAAATTCTCTCTTGAACTCCCCACTTTCCGGGTCCCAACTAACGAACCAGAGGCGTTGTCTCTCTTCCTGAGATAATGGAAGCTTGAACTGATTGAGAGGAATATTCCATTCATCGAATTGAGACATCGCTTTCTGGAGTTTGAGATTATGGCTTTTGTACGCCCTTTCATCGATGATCACTTCGCTTGTCGTAGTTCTCCCTAGACCTTCGCGCAGAAGGGTAAACTTTCCAATTTCTTCAAGAGCGTAGGTGTACAACCCAAGCGCGATGTTCAAACTCCCCTCGCGTGCCGCTATTCTAGCGGTAAACCAAAAGTCCTGAGCATTATCGTGGAAGAGTTTGAGGCCCTTAGGAATCTTGTCAGAAGGGATCTTGTAAGTAACCATCCTCGAGGGAGGCAGGAATTTCGGTTCGGTAATAAGACAATAGCAACAATCCGCCTGCCGCTTAGATGTAGCACTCTGTGACCGCGGCTCGGCCAGAAGCCCTCCGAGTCATATGACTATTTTTCACCTAATCATTCTTATCTGAAGTGACTCCGCGAGCATCATTGGTGGTTAGTTCTCTCAGGATTCCGACCATTTCGTGGAAGGAGCTAGATGGGAAGTAGGTCCTCTTGTCATTATGTGTTGTTGTTTGTTATTTCTTCTTCGCTTCGGTGGGGCATTTGTCCTATGGGGTTGCGGTTGAAGCTGAGGACCCTCCCGTGCACCTTCATGATATGCTCTCGAAGCTGGCCCTCGGACTCTATGAACTTGAGAAAAGCAGAATCACAATAAGGACACGAGTACTTCATACAGACTACTAGTCATTGCTGGGAAGCAATCCGTTAAGCATTGCTCCCCTCGAGGGTTCAGTCCAGGCCTACCTTTTCCAAGAGGCTCAAGTATCTTGGATCGGAGCGTGCCTTCTCCGGGATCTCGGGAAAGATTGAGATGAAAATGAGGTCAGGTTCTCTTTTCGCATAGGACTCCTCCAACAAGTCGAAGGCTTTGTCGAATTCATCGAGATAGAACCAGAAAAATGCTATCGCAAACCGGGTTACGCCGATCTGGTCCTGATTTTTTTCAAGGTCCGGGAGTAGCTTCCTTAGACTTTCCTTATCATTTGCCCACCTTGCTAGCGCTGCCCGTGCTCCTTTCTGGGCAAGGGGGTACGCGCTCGTCACTTGCTTGACAACAGTCTCGTATTCGTTGCGAGCTTGATCCAGTCTTCCAAGCCTACCGTATATCAGAGCTAGTCCCCATCGAGCTTGTGCGAAATTCGGGTCCAGCTCTGTCCCTCTCTTTGCGAAGGGTAGAGCAGAGGCGTAGTCCCCTCTAAGGATGTAAAACCATGCGTGAGCAGTTTGTAGGGCAGCCGACAGCGGGTCCAGTTCTATTGCTCTCTGGATGTGCTCAAGAGATTCCTTCCATCTCTTTTCAGCCCGCAACTGCAGATGATACCAGTGGTGCGCCGGCACGTAGTTCGGGTTCAGGCTGATGGCTCTTCTGAATTCTGGGTCGGCCTCTGCGAGCCGGAACTCCATTTGAAGAATTAGTCCTCTTGTCGTATGTGCTTCGGCAAGCTGGGGATCGAGAGACAGCGCCTTGGCTACTAATGCCTTGGATTTTTCAAGATAAGAATCGAGGTCAATATCCCAGTTGGACGCGAGCAGTATGTGGCAGTCAGCCAGCCCGACATATCCGAGGGCGAACCCCGGGTCCTCTCTCACCGCCTCCTCGAAGAAGCTCTTCGCAGTCCTGAGGTCTTCTAGGCCTCTCTTGTTCCAGTTGAACCGGCCCTTGAGGTAGAGCGTGTACGCCTCCGCATTCCCAGTCGGATTTTTCCTGAGGGTTGCTTTTCTGCCACGATATTCTATCTTGAGCGCCTCAGCAACCTTCTGCGCCACTTCACTCTGTATCGCGAAAATATCCTTGAGTTCTCTGTCATAGCTGTCGGCCCACACCGGCCGATCGCTCAGAGCATCAATCATCTGGACAGTGATTCTTACTTTGTTTCCCGCCTTACGGACCCCTCCCTCCAAAACAGTTCCAACATCCAGCTCGGTGGAGACTGTTTTGATCGGCTGGGGATTCTTCTTGTAGTGCATGACCGACGTGCGTGAGATCACCTGGACCTCCGGGACCCTTGACAAGGTAGAGATCACTTCTTCAGTCATGCCATCTGCAAAATACTCGTCCTCCGGATTCGGACTCATGCTCGCAAACGGCAGAACTGCTACCCTCCGCCGATTCAGAAGAG
>CAYRXJ010000180.1:0-717 GCA_964428235.1 uncultured Candidatus Bathyarchaeia archaeon
CTCACTGCCAACACTCTTGCGCTGGTTCTAACCTCTATTGTCGGAGGAATTTCGTTCATATTCACCTTGTACTTGCAGAACATTCTCCACTACTCTCCTGAGGCCGCTGGGCTCGCAATACTGCCGGCAGCCCTCATCTTCTTCGTGGTAGGGGGATGGGGCGCATCCTGGATCATGAACAAGATTGGTGTTAGAAAGATCCTTCTTGCTTCGACTATTCTCATCACGGTCGGAGTACTGCTTCTTACTTCAATCTCAGTCAACGGAGACTATTTCGGAATACTTCCCGGACTGTTGTTATGGGCCACGGGGGCGAGCATGGGCTTCCCCGCAGTTAACATCGCCGCGGTATCTGGCACCAAGCATGGCGAAGAAGGCCTGGCTTCGGGAGTAGTCAATACCTCATTCCGAATAGGCTTCCCACTTGGACTGGCTATCCTACTAACAGTTGCGGGGACATTTGATCCTCAGCCGGCTAATGGGTCAGTTGATCCAGTTGGGATTGTCGCAGGCTTCCGAGTCGCTCTCCTGGCAGGAGCGCTGCTTGGAAGTGTAGGGTTGATAACCGCTCTCAGAATCAAAGACTCACAGGCACCTCGGTGGGACCATTCGGGACCCGCGGCCGCGTAGTAACATACCGGTCTATTCCAACGCAGAATGCATACAGTCAATAGTCCGCTTAGAGAATCGTTTCTTCCATGCAACACGAGACCGACC
>CAYRXJ010000180.1:727-3133 GCA_964428235.1 uncultured Candidatus Bathyarchaeia archaeon
AAAACCAAAAAGCCACACGGTGGGGACAATTAATGACACGCGGCCGCGAAGTAACATATTGGTTTCTGCCAAGGCGGAATCCATGCTCTTACTATTCCACTTTGACAACTGTTTCTTCCATGTAGCCCGTGACTACCCGACGATAGCCTCGCAGCATCTTGTCCAGCCCCGCATCACCAGTGTCCACGAGCAACCTGCGCGGCTGAAGGGTTGCGATTTTCATCTTTGAGGCTACAGCGATCACATTCTCAACTCCAACACTTCGAATTATTCTGGGGCTGATCTGTTGGTTACCTCTGCCGAACAGAAAGCCTTGTCCACCGATTGGCGAGACAATGATCTTGACAGTTTTCTTCTGCACAAGCTTTGCTAACTTAGACTCATTGACATCCAGGGCAATCACTGTACCATCACCTTTCACAACGTCTACTCCGAGGAGGGTCTTCTCAACGCCTAGCTTCTGCGCGATTGCCTCAACCGTGGTCCCGGGGCCGAGAACATACACGGTCTGGGGATGCATATCCTCGTGAACGCCTTTCGCCATGGCCTCAATCCAGTCAGCCTCCGAGCTGGACGTCGCTGATTTTGACGACTGGATTAGATAGCCGGAGTCCGGAGTTGTGAGATATCCGTGAAGTTTTACAGAGAGCTCATTTTTCCGAAACGATCGCTCATCAATATCCAACACTTCGCCTTTTCGTGTCGTCCCGTTTCCCGCCAAGAATCCGTGCGCCGTCTCTGCAGCGGCGGCGGGTGTAATCGCGAAGACGGAAGAGTAGACCTTTACACCGGCTGGTATGCCGAGGACCGGTAGAGATTCTCCGACAGCCTCGTACATGTCTCGAGCTGTCCCGTCACCGCCGCAGAAGACTAAGAGGTCAACCCTGCGCTTTTTCATGAGACGTGAGATTCGAACGGTGTCTGCTGCCGTAGTGTTTTTGGGGGCCTTGCCAAGAGCTTCGAACTTGATCTTCATTCCTCTCGCAATATCCGCTCCCATGTATCCTGAAGCCACAATCAGCTCGACCGATTGTCCCATCCTAAGGAGGTGCTGAAGAAATTCCTCGGCTCTCTTAGGAGAGACCGGGGTAGCGCCTCTCTTCTTTTCCTCCCTAAGCGTTCTCATTCCGTCAGTACCTTTCAGCCCAACTGCTCCGCCCATTCCAGCGACCGGGTTTACCAAGAAGCCTAGTCTCGACAAGAGTCTAGAAGACCCCCGAGAAGGTTAGTTTCGTGCTATTCCTACCCGATAGTCTTGCCCGTCAATTTTCCAGTTGTCTTCCGAATCTACGTGTGGACCAGTTTCTCCTGGACGAAGCAATCGTAGGTTTCTGACTCTGACTTCGCCGGTGAGATATTCGCGCTGGTCCTCGAGCCATTCGAGTTTGCCCGGATCAGCTACGGTCACGAACGCGTCGACGAAAGACTCTACTGGGAGGTCCAGACGTTTTCGTAGTTCTTGTAAGCGTCGAACTATTTCTCGGACGAAGCCTTCTTGTGCTAGCTCGTCAGGAATGGTGAGGTCGACGTAGACTCGTCCTTCGTCGAAACTTCCCGATGCAAAGTTCTCGGGCATCTCTTCTTTGAACGAGACCATCGCCTTTGTGATGGGAAATTCTCTGCTGTCTACTTTGAGACTATAGGTTCCCGTTTTTCCTACTGCCTCATAGACGCGTCTGCCATCGGACTTGCGCAAGGCTTCAGCGACTAGATTCGCTTCGCCTTTGAAAGATGGTCCAAGCCCCTTGAAGTTGGGCTCCACCAGTAATCGCTTGAGCCGCTCTTCCTCTCGTAATCCGACAAGCTGAACTTCTTTCGCGTTTGCCTGTTGCAAAAGCAATGTCTTGAGGCCCGAGATGACGCGTTTCACTGCCGGGTTCTCGGAAACAACTAGGACCCTTGACACCGGCTGTCTCAGCTTCATCTTCTTCGACTGACGCGCAGATGCAACCGCACTAGAGAGGCGCTGAGCAATTCTCATCTCCTGTTCGAGCCGCTTGTTAACCCATCGAGTGTTGATCTTTGGCCATGAGGCTTGGTGTATGGTCTCAGTTGAGGCTGGTGTCGAGTCTCGGAAACTATCCTGATACAGTTTCTCCGCGAGGAATGGCGTGAATGGTGCGGCCAGGGTAAGCCATGTTTTGAGTGCATGTGAGAGGACTGCGTATGCTGCTAGCTTGTCCTTGCTCTCTTTTTCTTGCCAGAACCTTCTCCGAACTAGTCGTATGTACCAGTGGCTGAGATCTTCGACTATGAACTCATCAAGCTCTCTCGCGGCTAAATGGACTTGTAAAGCGTTCATTTCTTCGGTGACTTTTTTCACGAGGCTCTCGGTTTTCGAGACGAGCCACTTGTCCTCTGGTCTCAGCTTTGTCCAGAGTTTCCTGAGCGTCCATTTCGCCGGTC
>CAYRXJ010000181.1:0-372 GCA_964428235.1 uncultured Candidatus Bathyarchaeia archaeon
GGAACTAAGGAGTACTATGCTCGGTTTGGTTATGCGCACGATGGACCATACATGTCGAAGCATATATCGTAAGAACCCTTAACCGGGAAACGCTTCAATTCCCTTCCAGATTCCAGGTTGTGCAGATGACCGAATCCGCTCTCGAGGGCTATCACGGAGACGTGCTGAGTCATCTAAGAAAGTCACGAGCTAAGATTGGTAGTGTCGTCCGTATTACATCGAAGTCGGGAGAGGTTTTCGAAGGCACTCTCATACCCCGCTCTGAGTATGCCAACGAGACACACCTAGTTCTTACAAAGAAGAATGGGTATAAGATCTGTTCCGGGCCCGACCGGAACGAACGCAGCCCCCTTCGGCCCGGAATGCCTCCCG
>CAYRXJ010000181.1:382-3121 GCA_964428235.1 uncultured Candidatus Bathyarchaeia archaeon
CACTCTCATACCCCGCTCTGAGTATTCCGACCAGACACACATTGTTCTGAAAATGAAGAATGGGTACAACATCGGTGTCGCGCTCGACCGGACGGAAACAATCGAAGTGCTTGGCGAAGGAGAGAAACCACATTTCACGAAGCCGCCTGCCCAAACCAAGCCCGCAGGGCTTCCAAGGGTAGCCATCATCAGCACCGGGGGGACCATTGCAAGCAGGGTTGATTATCGAACAGGGGCGGTCGAGCCGGCTCTTTCTGCATCGGACCTAGCGAGCGTTGTCCCAGAGCTGTCTTCCATTGCCGAAATTGATGCTCACATCCTTTTCAGCGAGTATAGCGAGAGCATTGGCCCAAGTCATTGGAAAGGAATGGCTGAAGAAGTCTCAAAGAGAATTGCTGATGGCTCAGACGGGATTGTGATTAGTCATGGAACAGACACCCTTCACTACTCCGCCGCCGCCTTGAGTTTCGCGCTTCGCAACCTACCTGTGCCGATTCTCCTAGTAGGCGCCCAACGATCTTCGGATCGGCCGAGTTCGGACGCAGCTTCGAATCTCACGGGAGCAGTCGCATTAGCGGCAAAGGCGGACATGGCTGCGGTATGTGTTGCTATGCACAAGGAACTCTCTGACACCGTGATTGTCGCCCACCAAGGAACGAGGGTTAGAAAGTGTCACTCAAGTCGCCGAGACGCATTCAGGTCGATAAACTCCAACTCTCTCGCCAACTACGACCTTATTACAAAACAAATCGGCTTGGCAGCCGGGGTTCAGAAAAGGGACAAGTCTAGAAAGCATGTTTTGAATCCAAGCTTCGATTCCCATGTCGCTCTTTTCAAATTCTACCCGGGAATGCGACCGGAGATGATAGACTCAGCAGTTTCCGGCGGCGCTCGGGGAATTATCCTGGAAGGAACTGGGCTAGGTCATGTTTCCAAGAATCTTTTCGACTCTCTGAGGAAGGCAACTCATCAAGATGTTCCAGTCTTCATGACCTCACAGACAATATGGGGCCGCGTCGATATGAACGTCTACAATACGGGACGGGACCTTCTCAATCTTGGGGTGACTCCTCTCGAAGACATGCTCGCGGAGACCGCTATCGTCAAGCTCATGTGGGCTGCCGCCCAGACAAAGTCATCTGCGAGGATCCGAGAGATGATGATTCAGCCCGTTGCAGGGGAGATTACATCGAGGACCCTGGTGGAGGCCTCCTAGTCGTCTGTCGATTATCGAGCCATTGGTCTCAAAGTTGGCGTTGAGATTCATCGACAGCTAGATACAGAACACAAACTCTTCTGCGGCTGTCCAACAATCCTCTCTACTGTCCCCCCGGCTGTGACCTTCGAACGACGGCTAAGACCGACCCAAAGCGAGCTAGGTCAAATTGATCCGGCAGCCCTCTTCGAATTTCACAAAGGAAAGACGATCACATATGATCCTGACACAGAAACATCCTGTATGCTCGAGTTTGATTAGGAACCGCCTTCCCTTTTGAAATCGTAAGCTTTGGAACACGGCCATGGCCTCAGCATGCTCTTGCATGCCAAATCCCTGGATGAAATTCATGTGATGAGAAAAGTCGTAATAGATGGCTCCAACACCACAGGATTCCAAAGAACGGCAGTTGTCGCGCTTATTGGGGCAATAACCGTAGAGGGGGTCGAGGTTCCTATCGAACAGGTGACTCTTGAGGAAGACTCTGGACGTAAAACCGGCGAGACGAACAACTCGACAATTTTCCGACTGGACCGTCTTGGAGTCCCACTGATCGAGATCTCAACAGGCCCCATTATTCATGATCCTGATCAAGCGGGAAAAGTCGCCTTTGCAATAGGCCGGATCTTAAGAGCCACCAGGAAGGTAAAGAGAGGACTGGGCAGCATCAGACAGGATCTGAACATCTCGATCAAAGATGGCGCTCTTATCGAGATCAAAGGCGTACAAGAGCTTGACCTGGTCTCCAGCGCAGTCGGCTATGAGGTTCAACGACAACTTGGACTAATTGAGGTCAAGCACGAGCTGAACCGGAGAAAAGTCAAAGCGATCGACATCAAAGACGACTTTGTCAACCTCACCCAGATTCTATCAAGCTCACAATCAAAAATCGTGCAGAGTGCCCTCAATAAGGGCGGCGCGACTCTGGGCCTCAAACTCCCAGGCTTCAAGGGTCTCCTGAAACGTGAACTGATTCCGAACGTTCGGCTTGGCGCTGAGATGGCGAAGCGTGCCGTTTTTTGGGGAAGAGTTGGAGGAATATTCCACTCGGATGAACTGCCAGCCTACGGAATCGACTCGCACCACGTCGACGAGGTCTCGAAAAGGCTAGACTGCGGGGACCTGGACGGGTTCGTCATTGTCGCGGATCACCTCGAGAATGCGAGAGATGCTCTGAAGGCAGTCGCAGAACGGGCTCGCGAAGCCGTCCAGAAAGTACCGGAAGAAACACGAGCAGCAAATCCAGACGGCACGACGGCCTATCTTCGGCCGAGACCTGGGGCAGCCAGAATGTATCCCGAAACAGATGTGCCGTCCGTTCAGATCAGTCAAAGCAGGCTTGAACAGTTGTTCGAGAATCTTCCCCGTATGCCAGAAGAATTGGCAATCGAGTTGCAGACCAAATATGGCCTCAGCTCAAAGTTGGCGATTCAGCTAACGGATTCGGATTATCTTCAGACCTTTGAGGAAATTGCGGTTAGTGCGTCGCAGGTAGCACCTAGTTTCGTAGCCACAGTTCTGAC
>CAYRXJ010000182.1:0-3103 GCA_964428235.1 uncultured Candidatus Bathyarchaeia archaeon
TTAGCGGCCAGGGCCCCTTCCAACCATTCGTAGGGTTTGCTCAGCCTTGTGGTTCGATGGTTCGGCTGCCATGGAAGAAAGCAGAGAAACACTCGGAGCCGGAGTCCGTGTCGAGCCCTTCGCAGCCAATAGAGACCGAACAATCACAGGAGACAGAACAACCGCGAGAGACTCCCGAAACATATGCTGAGCCTATTGAACAATCTTCAGAACCAAGCGAATTCTATGGATCCCAAACGCAATCTGATGAGGCTCCTTCCGAACCATCAGAGGAAGTAGCCAGCAACAACTCAGATAATCAGGACTACTAGAAAGTTCGAAGATCGAAGGCTCTTTCTATTAGAGCTAAGATTGACTGTCAGTAATGTCTACAGTCCAGCTTTCCCAGATCAGAGTCGACGCGAAGACTAGCGCCGTTCACTCTGAGCTCCGAATAGGACAGATGCGGATTCCTCTTCCAAACAGGTTCCCGATTAGTCCGGAAAGAAACGCGCTCAAACCGGCAGGTGTGAAGGACCCTCTTCCCGGAGAAGTCGCGGTTCTCGCGCGGCTAGCTCCTCCTGACACGATAAAGAGGATTCTTACTCAAGAAGAGGCCTTGAAGTCTACAGCCAGGTTTCTCTCCAAGGAAACGGGCCCAGACGCAGTCCGCCTCCTCTTTCTCGCATACAAAGGCGGAGCAGTCATCAAAGAGACTCAGGATCTCAAAACGATCCTTGATCTGCAATATCTTGCCGGGCTCGACATCATTACCGTACAGCACACGGTGGACATGTCTCCTGAGGATTTTGATGGTCAGATCAAGTTTGCTGAGAGATGGATGGAGGAGCGCGGTGTTGAGAAGCCCTTGATGCCCATCGTGCAAGCAACTGACAACAAGGACGTATTTGGAAAACTCGTTGCCATCCTTGAGAAGCACGAGTCAGACCAGATCGGAATTGACCTTCGGGGAGCATTCCATTATCACGCCCTTCGAGTACTGGAAGACCTCAAGAAGAGGAAACCTGAGGTTTGGGTTCACGCGTTCCAGGTCCCGCCCAAGATCCGGATGGGACGTACCCCGATGCCCTGTAGCCAGGGAATGATACTGCCAATGTTCAGCATCGACAGCTTCTCCAGATGGATCGTTCCACCCCCACCGACCCCGCTGACGAAAGAAGTGATCAATGTCTTCGATAGAAAGGGCTGGGGCGCACTGAAGAAGAAGGACTACGAGGAGATCCGGGGCAACACGACCAGCTGCAACTGTGCTGTGTGCCAAGGAAAGAACCTGGAGCCATTCTATGAAGGAAAGGTCTTGGATGTGCTAGCCAAGGCGAAAGTCCACGATCACTTGGCACAGAGAAACGAGCTGGAATCGGCACGGGCCTCAATAAAGAAGGGCGAGTTTCTCACCTTTCTCAACTCGAAACAATACCCCAAAGAGTTTCTGAGACAGATCCCGAAGGAAGCATGAAGAGTTCTATCGGCTATCTTATAGCCAACTAGGCTCTCGAACACCTCGAAGCGTGATAGTTCGATTTGCAAAGTCCAAACTGGGTTCAAGACGTCTTCAACCGCTACCTGATCTGCGAGTTCACTTCGCTTGACAAAGAAAAGCCGGTGACTTTTCCAATGCTCTTCTTCTACGATCCGAGTTCGTCCAAGTTTGCAGTGACCTCTAGCATACTCTTTTCGCGCAAGATTGAACATCTGAAGAAGAACCCAAAGGTCTCGCTCCTCTTTTCTAACCCTGAGGGAAGCGGAATCGAGAAGCATGTTGTCTTAGTTCAAGGTGTGGCGAAGTGCGATGATTCCGATCTTGATCATGGGTGGGAGCGGTTCTTGCCAATGTGGAGGAAGAAGGAGCCCTACATTGACGGATTCCTCGCTGCAAGAGAACAGTTCGCATGGTTCTGGAAGCGGATCATTGTCGAAATAGAACCGAAAAAGATAGAGGCATGGAAGAACGGCGATACAACAAAACCTGCGGAGACGATACACCTATGACGCCTTCAGAACTAGTCGATCTCGACAGGCTAGGCACCTTCCGATACGGAATAATCACGTGGATCGATAACCAAGGATTTCCGTTCAGTGTCGCCACCGACTTCGTTCTGTCCGAGAATGGCGAGATTCTACTCAAGAAACCGGCAGTCTCACCCGCGGTAGGGAGCAAGATCGAGGTTCTCTTCAACCACATTACCGGAATTCCAACCGGCGGCTATACTGACAGACGCTACATGATCGTCTGGGGACAGGTCAGCGAGGAGAAGGGATTCCTCAAGCTTCATCCCGAAGAACTCTCGGAATGGGACGAGAAGATCCTGCCCTTTGACAAGTTATGCGCGGCCGCGGTTCCTCAGGGAAAAAGATACCTGGAAAATCTTCAGCCGTCAATCGAAGCCTGATCGTCGTCCAGAAGCTCGGACGATTCGGCAGTCTCTTGCGAGGGTGTCTTTGACTCCGCAAGGAGCATCATTAGGCTTGGAAGATCTAACTCTGCCCTAGTTCGCCATCCGAGCTTTACGAGTCCCTCTTCGTCTTCCTCCAAGTATCCTGATCGGAGGAATGCGTCCATTAGGGTCATAGCTCTCCACCGTCCGGCCTTGTTGCCGATAACATTCTCGAGTTCTTTTCTCTCGCTCTTGCCTTGTTTCGAGACGATGAGTGCGAGGGCTGAAGCGAGAGCGGCGAGATTGTCGATTCTCCAACCGCACATTCTTGCCTCCTTGGGAGCTAATGTTCCTTTGAGACGGACGAAATAGCGGGATTCTTCCTCGGCTCCCTCGCTGGTTGGCTTGTAGTCAGTTAGAATCTGGGGCTCGACTTTCTTGACCTCAAGGTCAAGATCCTTCAAATTCTCATCTAATTGTTCTAGGACCTTTGTGTAGCCTTTTCCCAGACCCGTCTTAAGTTCGTACGATTTGGCGCCGGGGATGCGTCCTCTCTTGAAGAAGAGCATGTGCGCTGCTCGTTTGACCTTCTCATTGTAGAAGGATGGTTCGTTCCTTACTTCGTCCGTACGAGAACCTCCTTTGTAATCGGAATTGGAAAGCTCAGAGGTGAACCTTCGAGATGAGGATCCGGCCGAGCTTTGGGGATGAGAGACATCTTGGTCCCT
>CAYRXJ010000183.1:0-3034 GCA_964428235.1 uncultured Candidatus Bathyarchaeia archaeon
GATGGTGGGCTTCGAATGGCTTTTCGCGTCGACCTTCGAAGAGCAGGAATTCGCCCACTCGCAAAACCGTTGAAACAAGAGAAGTTCGTTCGCAGAGCCGTGTTCTTCTGGACCAGGAACCCTGAGATTCCTCACCGCGTCTGGATGACAGTCGCCACAGAGTTCGAGACTATTCTGTATCCCAAGACCGAGGAAGAAGCGAGAGAAATGATGTTCAACGTAACGCGCAGCTTCGAATTACCCGCTAGTTCGTTTGGAAAGGGCGATCACAATCTGTCCGCCAGTGTCCATGCGAAATGGGGCAAACATGTCTTCACCGAGCGAGGCGAAGCTTCAGCCAAGTCGCCGAGCCTGAAAGTACAAATCGAGTAAGCACCACAATCTCGACCCAATCATTCGTCGTTATCTTTATGTGCAGAGTTCATCTTGCGCGATAGACTGGGCGACAACACCTGGCAAAGTATGATGGTATAAAGGGCCAAGAAATCTTGGAGATTCAAGAAGGCGAAAACGAACTTACTCTAATTCTCCGAGACAACCGCTACCTCTTCATCAAGTTAGTCGACGGGAAACTAGTAACAGACTCGGTTCCAGAGTAAGGGCTCGTTACTCCTTGAGGGATGATCCGTGCCTTAGGGAACTTTGAGCACGATCTTTCCGAACTGTTCACTTCTCTCCATTCTCTCCTGAGCCTTAGCCGCCTCGGCCAGCGGAAACACTGAGTCAACCACGGGTCTGAGTTTTCCATCTTCGAAGAAGCTGAGAACCTTGAGCAGCTCACCTCTGCCGCCCATGTAGGAGCCCATGAGCGAGAACTGTTTGACGAAAACGTATCGAATGTCGATCTCGGCCTTACCGCCGCTGGTTACTCCGCAGTTCACTAATCGTCCCGCGGGCGCCATTGACTTCATACTCTTCTCCCATGTTGCTTCCCCCACGTGATCAAACACAACGTTGACCTTTCGACCATTAGTGATGCGCTTGATCTCGCCGGGAACATCTTGACTATGATGATTGATCACGAAGTCTGCGCCGAGGTTCAGAGCTTTCTCTTTCTTGGAATCGTTTCCAACAGTTGTAATGACTCTCGCTCCCAACAGCTTGGCGACTTGGACAGCCGCACTTCCAACACCACTCCCAGCCGCCCATACCAGAACTGTCTCGCCAGGCGCTAGATGCGCTCTTGTGACTAGCATGTGCCAGGCTGTGACAAAGACAAGGGGGACTGCGGCTGCGTGATCAAAGTCAAGCTTGTCAGGAAGAGGTAGAATATTCGCACCAGGAACAGCGACGTACTCAGCATATCCTCCCTGCGTCTCATATCCCACAATCTTGTATGACTCGCACAAACTGTCCCATCCGTTACTGCAGTAGTCGCAAGTCCCGCAGCTTATTCCTGGAATGACTAGGACTTTTTCGCCTTTCAAGTGGCCATGAACTAGATCTCCGGTTTCAGAGATCTCTCCAGAGATATCTGAGCCAGAAATGTGTGGTAGAGGAATCCTATCGCTTCTTGTCCCACCACGGGCCCAAATGTCAAGATGGTTCAGCGCGCATGCTCGGACTCTTACCAGAACTTCGGATGGACCGATTTTCGGTACAAGTGCATCTTCGTACTGGAGCTTTTCTAGTCCACCGAATTCGTGGAATCTGACGGCCTTCATCGACGACCACGATATCGGTAGGAAAATGGCGATTTTAAGTTCACGCGAGTGTCCAGTGGACAGTCTACCCTTAACTACCCCGTGCGATGCCTAACCAAAATCTAGGTCGATGGAGGTTGGCCACGGGCTCGGAGTCTGCAGAGGTCAGTGCAGACAGGATAGCCAGTGAGCTCAAGGGTAACACTCTCAGAGTATACTGGTTCGTGATGAACGCTTCCAACCAGACTGTCGGCGTCCGGGAGGCGCAGCGGGGCCTAAACTTCTCAAGCCCTACTCTTGCTCTCTATCATCTCGACAAGCTCAGAGATCTAGGGCTTGTATCCAGGGATTCCGGGGGCTACAAGCTGATCAAAGAGGTGAAGGTCGACGTTCTCAAGCAGTTCATGAAGCTCCCGGGAAAGGTCTTCGTGCCAAGATTCGCCCTCTACGCGGTTCTATTTACCGCCCTTACCATATTTTTCGCGATAAATCTCGTAACCGTAGACTTCTACGCCTTCTTCGGACTGCTCTTCGGGGGGCTTGGATCAGCCATCTTCTGGTTTGAAGCGGTCAAGACTTGGAGGCAGAGACCGTAGTTTGTGGTCTCCACAAGGTAGAGGGTGTTCAAAATCGTTGAGTTAACTGTTAGACAGCCACTAAACAGGGAGGATTAGAAGTGATGGACCTTGCAACACGAAAGATGGTCTACTACGGCCTCCTTGGCCTACTCGTTGCAGGGTCAATAATCGGCGCCTTTCGACTCGCCCCCTCCTCTATGGTCTCCTTCCTCGCAAAGGATGGAACTCTGAACATCTACATGGCCGGTATACAACCGGATATACCTGGAAATACTATTATTCCATCTTCTAGCCCTGCCCACGACTGGCTTCAAAATACGGTCAAATCCCCACCTACGATAACCAGTCTCAATGTCACTATTAGCTCGGTTAGTATACACGCGAGCGGGGACTCGGACACGGACTGGAGGACGAAGAACGTTACTTTCACATTCGATGTCATGAAGCCCTTCAGTGTGTCTCCTCTGATCGCTTCGTTCAAGGTTCCAGTCGAGAACGTCACGATGGTAACTATGCACGTCTCCAAGGCGGCAGCATCAGTGGCTGGAATGGGTCTCGTTCCGGTCAAGGTCCCAAGCGGAGATCTCAGAATCAATGTCAATGCAGGAGCGGAAGTTGCTGGTCAGGAAACGACCAAACTAACCGTAAGCGGAACAGCGCACGTAGTGTTCACTGGGATGGGTAGCATCAACCTAACACCGGTTCTACAAGTTCAGAAAATCGAAGGCCCCGAATAGCTCAACGCACAATTCCTCTAAATTGGTAGCGGGGGGTGGATTTTCGGGTCCACGCCGGGCCCCTTCGAACCACCGC
>CAYRXJ010000184.1:0-3032 GCA_964428235.1 uncultured Candidatus Bathyarchaeia archaeon
CGAAGAAGTCCATAATCTAGCCGTAGGTGAAGCCTCCGAAGCCGAACAACGTCAGAATAGACAGAACAAGCACCATAACTCCCCAGGTCTGGGCCTGCGAAGGTTTCAGCCGTATTAGTATGGCAGACATGCTGACGATTGTGCCGCAGATCAAGCCGAAGATCGCGATAGCGCCGACAAACCCTGCTGCTATTGAGCCCGGGCTGCCAATGTAGCCTCTTGGGCTCTGGAAGTTAGTGTAGTTGAGGTGTGGTAGTATGACTATGCTGATGGTCAAGAGGAAGACATCCACGAGAACTATCAGAGCGCCTCCCACGAGAGCTAGCACCGAGGGAAGGTTCGGATATTCGAGAGCTGATTTCATTTCCATTTCTTACCTCCACCCATAACATGGTGATAAAGTGGACAAAGAGGTTCCGTGAAACGATCTTGATACATTTGCAGCGATTTTGCCTGAAACAGTCCTGAAACGCTCTGGACATTCCCAGTCTCAAAGGTTAACAGTCGCGTAAAAGAACCGCGATGAGCGACTTGTCTCAAGGTTTCGAATCATTCGCACTGGACCCCCGTATTCTTCAAGGTATACGGGAGATGGGAATACACAAGCCATTCCCTATACAGGCTGAAGCAATAGGACCACTGCTGAAAGGCAGGGATCTTATCGGTCAAGCCCAGACCGGGTCCGGCAAGACACTGGCCTTTGCTCTACCAATGCTTCAAAAGATTGAACCACAAACACGCGAGATCCAAGGCCTAGTACTAGTCCCAACAAGGGAACTCGCCGTCCAAGTAGCAAGTGTGTTCGAGCGTCTCTCAAGACACCTGAACTCACGCACAATTCCCGTCTATGGAGGAGCGAGCATGCGAGCACAGATAGATTATCTCCAGCGCGGTTACGCGAAAATCGTTGTCGCAACACCCGGCCGCCTACTTGATCACTTGAAACGTAGAACCGTTGATCTGCGCGCTGCAAAATTCGTAGTTATCGACGAAGCTGACAGGATGCTCGACATGGGCTTCATCGACGACGTCAAGTCAATCCTAGAGAACGTCCCGCGGGGACGCCAGACAGCTCTCTTCTCAGCTACAATGCCGGAGGAAGTCGTCAGACTCTCTCAAAGATATCTATCGAACCCGCTTCGAGTGTCCGTTGACAGCGAAGAGATCAGCGTAGAGACCCTCCGACAATCCTACGTCAATGCCGATGAAGGTGCGAAGTTTCCGACTCTCCTGGCCATCCTCAAAACCGAGAGAATGGAAGGCGCACTAGTCTTCTGCTCCACCAAGATCAGATCGGCTCACCTCGCCGAGGCTCTCGCGAGAAACAACGTCAACGCAGAGGCCTTGCACGGAGACATGTCTCAAGGACAACGAAACGCGGTGTCACATGCCTTCCGGGAGGGACGAATCGACGTCCTCGTCGCGACAGATGTGGCGGCTAGAGGCCTCGACATACCTTGGGTCAGCCATGTCATTAACTATGACATGGCTGATGATCCACTAATGTATTTCCACCGTGTCGGACGGACCGCACGCGCTGGAAAGAAAGGAACATCGATCTCCCTGGTCAGCCGCGAAGATCATGACATGTTGAACAGCGTCAGGAAAATGACAGGGTCCAACATTGATCAGGACCTGAGGTTCGCGCTCGAAGGTACATCCCGAACCCGTTGCCTACTACCTCCACGACCAACGGGGTTTGGCGGTTATGGAGGAGGGAGGAGAAGGAGAGATAATCGAGGAAGGCAGAAGAGAGGCAGAAATGGAAGAAGGCCCAGACCCTACCGACGACGCTAACGGTCATAGTTGGAAGGTTCTGATTTTTCCTAGTTCAAATTGAACCCTAGCGAGCTAGGGTCTGGGGGGCCGTGCTCTTGAGTTTTTCTCGGTAGTGTTCGCGGAGTTTCGCAACCTTTGGTGCTATGACGGCCTGGCAGTAGGGTTGGCGTGCGTTGTTCTCGAAGTATTTCTGGTGATAGTTCTCGGCTTTGAAGAACGCTTTGAAAGGCACAACCTCCGTGACAATCGGCTTCTTCCAGATCTTCGCAGCATTCGTCTCTTTGATAACTTCCTTCGCGACACGCTCCTGCTCGGGGCTATGGTAGAATATTACTGATCGATACTGGGTCCCGACGTCAGCGCCCTGCCGGTTCAGGGTCGTCGGATCGTGCATTGTAAAGAAGATTTGTAGAATCTCTTTGAACGAGATCTGTTTAGGGTCGAAGGTTACCTGGATAGATTCTGCGTGGCCGGTGTCCCCGTTGCAAACGTCTTCGTAGGATGGGTCGGGAACTGTTCCGCCTGAGTAGCCTGACTCAACCTTCTCTATTCCTCTTAGCTCATCGAATATTGCCTCTGTGCACCAGAAGCATCCTCCGCCGAGAGTTGCGATCTCTTTTCCAGTTGTTGACATGTTGCCTAGTTCCTCCTGTTCCACGGGGCCTCAGAAACCGCGAAAGTTCTTCCTGAACTCTGTCGTTCGATCATCCAGTTCGGATACTGGACCCGTTGCCTAGTAATCTCGTCCAGCTTTCCAACCTGATCATTGGAGAGGTTGACATCTAGCGCGCCGAGGTTTTCCTCGAACTGTTCCATCGTCTTCGCTCCCAACAGGACGATGTGGCCCTTTCCGATCAACCAAGCCAGCGCGATCTGGGCTGGGGTAACGCCCTGTTCTTTCGCGACGGCTCTTATTCTCTCAACGATCTCGAAACCTGTATTTTCATCGAAGAACGGGAAGAACAATCCACGATTTCCAGCACGGCTTCCGGCCGGCTTGGAATCCTTGTTCGAATATTTCCCACTTAGAACGCCACCGTGCAATGGGCTCCAGACTAGCAGACTCATTTTGCTGTACCTGAGAAATGGTAGGATCTCATGTTCAACGTCGCGATTCAGGAGAGAGTAATTCATCTGGGCAGTTTCATATCTAGAGTAACCGCGCTCTTCCGCTCTTGCCTGGGTTGTTGCCATCTGCCATGCCGTAAAGTTGGACACCCCAGGATAATGCAAAATTCCTTCCTCAACAAGGT
>CAYRXJ010000185.1:0-2986 GCA_964428235.1 uncultured Candidatus Bathyarchaeia archaeon
GGCCCCAACAACAGGTATAGTTTCCTCGTTGCCCTAAGGTCGTCCAGACAGTGTTCTTTGATCAATCTCAACGCCTTCTTGTCCCCCTCGACGGCTCTCACGTACAAGTGGGGAATGTCCATCCCCATCGGGTTCCTCATCTTCTCGATTCCAAAAAACTCGCAAACATGGTCGAGATACGTAAAAGTCAATCTCAACCGGTACTTGACCAGCTCGGCCAGGTCCACATGCTCTTTTCCCAAGATCGCTCTAGGATCAATACCATGCTTCAACAGCCGAGTTATGAGAAACGGGAGGTCGAATGTCCTGCCGTTCCACGTAACTATTGTCGAATATTCCTCTAATTGTTTCAGCAGTCGGACCAAGAGCTTCTTCTCCTCGCCAGTACGCTTTGACTCTAGATAGGAACTCGCTCCCTTCTCCGAGATCAAACCGGCACCGACCACCAAGCCGGCATCCGCCTCCAACGAGGAAGTCTCAATATCCAGCAACACCGCTCTGTCGAGAATAGTCATGAAAGTCGAGGACTCGCGAGAAGGCTAAAGGATTTTTGACTTTCCGCTCGGACCCGGAAATTTGGGACTCTCCTCTTCCTCTTGGGATTCCGTAACTCTGACGGTTTTCAATTGGTTACGAGGCATTTAGCCAGAACAGCAACTGGTGATACTATGTCAAGGCTCATGCTCTGGGACAAGGCGAAGTCTCAACGCTTCTACACTCTAATTCTCCTACTAGCGATCACAATCGTCGGAATCGCCTTTCTTGCCTACCCCGTCCCACTAGCAAAGGACTCAGTCTCCTACTCTGGCGGGTTCTACGGCGATCAGTTCAACACTATCGTAGGATACGCTCCACCCGGCGATTTTGCAAGTGTCCATTTAAGCAGCGGTAATGGAGTGACGATTACCCTGCAAGTTGCGCTCAATGGCGCGTACACTCCAATCTATGATGCAGCTTTTCCAGCGGGGACAATCGATGTCCCCAGTACTTCAGTGGGAAGCGGCGGCACTCTCTTCTTGACTGTTTCATCGAACAATAGGGTATTCACTCCGATGAATATTCAAGCGAGAATCTTTCAGGAGATCGCAAGTTACCCCTACATTCCCCTCGGCATCGGAGCGCTTGGAGTCGCAGGGCTACTGGCAATAACCACTCGCTTCGGGCGAGTCCCACTCCACTTTAGCTTCGGGCAAACTCATCGGAACTAGAACTTCCTTCTCAGAAGACGCGCGGAATGCCGGCGCCAGAGTAAATAAGAAACCATTCCTTCCCTTCACCCAATGAGAACCGAGGACTCAGCTTCGAAGTATGCGCTCATCTCCGTCTATGATAAGACCAAACTAGAGGTAATTGTCGAGGCGCTTCAGAATCAGAAGATTGGGATGATCGGGTCTGGAGGAACGGCCGAAGCCATCCGAAAGATGGGGCATAATGTCCTTGAGGTCTCCAAGTATACGGGTTCGGAAGAAATGCCCGGCGGACTCGTGAAAACCCTGCACCCGAAGATCCACGCAGGCATCTTGGGCGATTGGAACGACCTAGAACAGAAGAAGTATCTAGTGGAGAACAAGGTTTCCCCTCTAGATTTTGTGATAGTCAACCTCTACCCTTTCCAGGATGTTGTACACAAAGACCCTTCGAACCTTCATCGGGCAGTGGATAACATTGACATTGGAGGCGTGACATTGATTCGGGCATCTGCAAAAGGAGCACTGTTGAACCATCGAGTGGCCCCCATTACAAGCCCCGAACAATACGAGATTGTTAGCAATGAGCTCTCGAGAGCAGGCCGCATCAGTGATGAGCTAAGGTGGCGGCTCGCGCAGAGAGCATTCGCTATCACTGCCGACTATGATACTGCAATCCGAGATTATTTGTCGCGACGTAGCGAGTGGAAGAAATGAGCGGCCAAGAGATTCGTCGTATATATCGAAAAGCAGTCGATGAGGAATTTCCGGAAACCCTTGCACTAAGTCTCGGCAATCGAACCTTCGAGTACGTGAAGGTGCAGTGGACAGTCGGTGACAGACGGAGAGGATTGAGGTACGGCACGAACCCACACCAGAAAGCAGCATTGTATCGACCTCCCGCCTCTAACACTGGAATAGGCAATGTTGAATGGGTCAAGTGGGGAAAGGACGGCCCCTCAGCAACTAATATCGAAGACGGAAGCCACGGAAACCGGATCGTCCAATACTTCGACCGGCCAGCCGTCAGCGTGATGAAACATCTCAACCCATCCGGTGTTGCAGCTCAGCATCAACATGAGGACCTAGTAAGAGTGTACGAGAAGGCAAGAGACGCTGACCCTCGAGCAGCTTTTGGCGGCGTCGTTGTCTGCAACAGAACTATTGACAAACCGACCGCGGAATCGATAATGACTACGTTTGTCGAAGTTGTCTATGCGCCGGGTTATTCGCCCAACGCACTCCCCGTATTCGAGAGCAAGAAGGATATCAGAATAGGAAAGTTCTCATCGAGTGGTAGTACTCATCGAAGTCAACCATCAGATATTGTAGTGCTCGACGACGGCTCAATCATTTTGGAAGACGAGTATCAGACAGGGATACAGTCGTTAGAGAAATTGAAGAGCCTGCCCGTCCCAACCAAGAGAAAACCCACTGAAGACGAATATCGTGACCTCCTTGGTGCATGGTGGGTCGCATGCGAAGTCAGGTCCAACGGAATCGTACTTTGGAAGGATGGAAGATCTCTCGCTATTGGCACAGGACAACAGGACAGAGTAGGGGCTTTGGAAAATTCGGTCGAGAAGGCACGTCGGTTCGGTCATGATCTTTCGGGTTCAAGCCTTGCCTCGGATGGTTTCTTCCCCAAGACAGACAGTATCGACGTTGCATCGAGCGAGGGAATATCCGCAATTGTGCAGCCTGGCGGGTCCGTTGAAGACAAGCTTGTAATCGAAGCCTGCAACCAGCGCAAATACGCCGTTGTTGCTCTTGAGCGCGTCCTGGATGGCGTCTCTTTC
>CAYRXJ010000186.1:0-2949 GCA_964428235.1 uncultured Candidatus Bathyarchaeia archaeon
TTCTTTAATATTTCAAACTAAAAAAACCAATGTTTTGCTCTGACGTTGGGACTGCAATTGTTCTAAAAAAGCTAATTCAGAAATCGGGGGACGAGCGGTCGGCCCGCCTCGCCTTCCTGATCTGGCTCTACTTTCCGCTTGGAATAATCATTTCAAGTGTTTGGGGACAACTGGACCCAATTTCTCTCTTCCTAACTCTGATCGCGATCTACTACCTTCTGACCGCTAAATGGTTGCCTTCCGCAATCAGCCTTGGACTCGCTACTTACCTGAAGACTCTCCCAGTCGTATTTCTTCCCGTGCTTCTGCTTCAACTTCCAGCCAGGACGAACCGCCTGAAATACTCTCTCGTTTCCCTCATTGTACCCGCGGTCGGAACCCTGCTGCCCGCGTGGGCTCTCAATTGGGGCTTTCGCGGACTATACAACAACACCTCTTTCCAAGTCGCGATTCCCACAACTGGCGAGATGAGCCTGCTAGGCCAAGTGCACGTAGTCCCCTCCCTCCTCGCGATAGTGAACCCGGTCACCGGGATCATCTGGATCCCTGTCATGCTAGCAACCTATCTCTACATTTGGAAGAGAAATGTACAGCTGGTCCCAGCTCTCCTCCTCGCCATACTAGCATTCAGTATTTCCAGACCCTTTCTGCCAGAACAATGGAGCCTCTATCCGCTGGCCTTCCTACTCTTATTGATCCCTGAAGTAAACCTCGAACACTTCATGGGCCTCACTGTCGCCGCGACCGGGTTCGTGCTAGTCAGCAACCCCCTCTTGGTGAGGTTCTTCACCCCGATCTATGCGGAAGCGTACAACTGGGACATCTACATCAATAACCAGTCGCCATATGTTCTCCTCCGGTCAAGCCTATTAGTGATAATGGCATTACTCTACTTCATCGAGTCAACGATGATCATTACAGGAAGGCGATCTGCGATCTATCGAGTTGCAGCCGCGGTCTTCTCCCACAGTCTTCTTCAAAATCGAAAACTTCTCTCCTGGCAGGCCTCAGCGACATGAATCTGAAACCACTATTGATCATACTCGCGGTCGTGGTTACGGTCGAGTCAACCGCCCTTGCTTTGCCCTACCTGTCACACGTGAACGTGCTTCCTGTCTCCTACCAGAAAGCATTTCCCCAGTCCGCCTCCTATCCTTTTATGATATTCAACCAACCGATCACAAACGACACAGAGCACGAATTCGACCCCTTTTACGGCGGATCATGGCAAGCCGACATAACCAGCTCCCTATCTGTCTCATCGCATCTGACAAACACGATGGCCGAGATAGCTTTCGCGCCTGGAGCCCCAAGTGAAAGTCATGCTATACCGGCGATTATAGTTCAGGAACGTTCAGACGGTCTTCTGAGAGTGGAATACTTTGCCCAGAACTGGGCCAACACTTACGGGCTTCTCCTTTACAACTCGACTAGTCCTGGTTGGACCCGCGGGGAAAATGTAACTCTGATCTTTCAGAGCACGGGTCCCCCGTCGGCAGTTGACCCTCAACTCGCTCCGAGACCGAACGGTATGTTAGAAATACGCATAGGAGGCGCAGTAGTCGTCCCCGAGTATCCAATCGCATGGGCTAACCTTTCCGAACTCTACCTCTACGGCTATCCTACACATGCAACATCACCATTCACTGGAGGCACGATACGAGTCAGCCTCTACCAGATTTAGCTAAGTGATTGCGATTGATGGCCTTTTTTCTCTTGATCATCTTGGCGACAAGCGCGAATGTAACAGTCGAAACGGGAACTGCGACAAGCATTCCTCAGGGATACACGGTATCAAACCTTGACCCCGCCTTCAATTCGTCCTTGAACAGTCAGATTTACGACCCTAACTTCCTTCCAGGGTTTAACGCAGGCCTCTCCAATACGACTATAGACTGGAGTTCAGGCAAAGGGTACGCAGCTCTTGGCTACCACGTTGGCCCTTGGACACACCAGGAGTCCTCGGGCATCCCACACCTTGCTGTTGGTCCCCAGTGCTGCAATTTCCAAGAGGTCCAGCACACCCAGCAGTTTCGGAAAATCGATTGGGGAGACTACTACTCGGTGAACGCAGGCTTTGGTCCTCCTGGAGTGAATGTTGAGAACTACACGACTAACTTCAGCTCGCCTGCTTACGTGGGTCTAAGAACAGACTGGGACTGGAAGGTCCAGATCTCTCTAGACTGGACTCAGCCGCTAATGATGGACCCGTCGAATGGATGGGGGGCCATAGGAATTTCTGTTACTCAATTTGTCCCGAACGCTCCTGGGAACCTTGTTAGTACCCTGGTCAATCTTTGGATGGACTCGAACAGCTCGAAATACGTTCCCTTCTCGACAGATACTTCTCAAAAGACGGTCGGAGCGAACCTGGTCGTGTATCATTCTGGGCAGATTTCAAAGTTGGGAAATACGACAATCACTCTTGACCTCTCACCCTATCTTCAGGACACTCTCAACAGCCTCGGATTTCATACCATGCCGAAGCAGCCACCGGTCATCTCCTCTGTCTATCTCAACGTGGCGGGCTACAATTTCGAATGGGACACGACACTATGGTCATTCAACGTGGTGACTCAGCAGGTTGGCAACCTCCAATCGAATTGCTCCCAAGATTGGCCCGTACGGGTCCTCCCTGCCTCGCTTCTTCTCGTTTCCACTATTTCGATCTCCTTTTTCCTGAAAAGAAATTCGTCGGCTCAAGAGAAGAAAGATCACATCATGGTGAGGTTATCTTGTCGTCGGTTTCTGGTTGCTAACTTCCATCGAATATTGGAATTGAGGGAAAAGACAAATGGCTGACGCTAATCCAGAACGCCAGCCAAAAGCAAGACTGAAAGAAACACCTGAACTTCTGTTTCTACCAGTACTCTTTCTAGTTGTGGTGCTAGGTTGGTTCATTTCAGGGCCGTCATGGTTCTCAAAGTTTCTCCAATACTTGCTATCCCC
>CAYRXJ010000187.1:0-2945 GCA_964428235.1 uncultured Candidatus Bathyarchaeia archaeon
CGCTGAACGTGCAACCGGTGGCGAGCAGGCGGCAGTCCTGGTCGATCCAGATGGCGCCGCCGCCGGTCGCGCCGTTGCTGTCGAACGTGCAGTTGCGCAGTGTCGGGAACGCGCCATTGCCACCGGTGATCGCAAGGCCGCCGCCCATGCTCGTTGGGTCGCCGAAGAAGGGGTTGTTTTGGGTGACCACCAGCGTGTCGAGGAGCGGCTGGGAGGAGGGGCCGTTGCTGGAGAGGTCGACAAAAGGTTAGGCCAGGTTGAGGTTAATTTCCAATCTTGCGGATCATATAGTCGGAAGAGCAGCCACAGTGGTCTCGAAAGATGCGTTAGGTGGAGAGGCTGTTGTCGATGGAATCGTCGAGGCTTATGCGTTTGCTGCGGCGGACCCTTACCGGTGCGCGACTCACAACAAGGGTGTCATGAACGGAGTGAGCGCAGTTTGCTTGGCAACCGGAAACGATACTAGAGCAATGGAGGCTGGGGCTCACGCCTATGCAGCGCGATCAGGACGGTATTCTCCACTTACGATATGGAGCAAGAACTCGAAAGGTGATCTAGTCGGAACCATCGAGATTCCAGCAGCTGTTGGGATAATTGGAGGAGTGACCGCCGTCCATCCGATGGCAAAGATATGTCTAAAGATCCTTGGAGTGAAATCCGCACGGGAACTCGGGGAGGTTATGGCATCGGTTGGTCTCGCCCAGAACATGGCTGCCTTACGTGCTTTGGCTGCTGAGGGGATTCAGAAGGGCCATATGTCGTTGCATGCCAGAAATATTGCGGCAATGGCTGGGGCCCAGGGTGATATGATCGATGAGATTTCTCACAGAATGGTTGCAGATCACAAGATTCGCTTGGATCGGGCTAGAGAGCTGCTCCTAGAGCTTTCAAAGTCAAAAGAAAACGGTTCCACCCAGAAGAAAGCCCACAAGGCCTAGCAGCATCCAGACCAGAACCTGCCCCTTTACCTTACGGATATTCTCGGGTGCTTGGTTAGTCGTTAATTTGTAGGCTGAGAACAAGAACCCGATATCTGCAGCTATCACCGCTGGATAGTACAACAGCGAAATTCTTTCTGAGGGAAGAAGGGGCGGGACGAAACTCAGCAAGACCGCGATAACGAACAATGCGGCGGAAGTTAGAGCAGCCGTTCTGGGTCCCTTGATAACTGCAAGAGTCCGGACTTGTCGTAGACTATCTCCCTTGACGTCCGTGATGCCTTTGGCAACTTCTCGCGCAAGGTTTGCGAGAAACGCTAGGATAGAGAACGCGAAAAGCAGGGGCCTGATTGAACCGACAGCAAGACCACCGTAGAAGAACGGTAAAGCAACATTGAAGCTGACGACCAAGTTTCCGAGAAAGCCGGTCTTCTTTCCCCTTGTGTTATAGTACACCATCAAGGCCAGGGCAAGAAGAGCTGTCACGAGGGTCAATGGGCCAAGGAGCCCAGAAAATCCTATCGCGGCGATCGACAAAACTACTGCCAAAGACGTTGCGGCTCTTTTTCCAACAATCCCGGAGGGCAGTGGCCTATCGGGACTGTTGACACGGTCAATCTCAATGTCGTAAACATCGTTTGCGACCATTGTTCCTGCCATCATTAGCGAAGCGGTCAAGAAGCCGTAGATCGCTTGAAGCAGGCTGGGGAGAGCTCCCAGACCGATGGCCTCGCCGATTACAACACCTAGACCTATCATTATCGTGTTGGGTGGACGGATCAGAGTCAGATACCCTCCCAGGCGGGATTGAGCGGCTCGACTAGATGTGTCCAAAGCCGCTTTCCTCTATCGTCCTCGGGTTTGTGATTTCCACAACACTTGCGTGTTCGGAATAAGGCTAAAAAGACTCCCGGAGCCTCTCTGATGGTTCGACCAGGCTTGTCGGTTAAGAAGGAAGGAACTCTTCTCGATGACCTAAACCAGGCTTTAGCTGGGGAGACGCTACTGGCATTCCGCTATCTCTACTTGAGCAAGATCGCCACAGGAATAAGTTCGCTGCCCCTTTCGAAGCTGTTCAAAGAGATGGCCGATGGTGAATGGGGTCATGCATCTCAGTTCATGGAAAGAATCATCCAACTAGGCGGAGTACCGATATCAAAGCCTGTCGAGTGGGAAAAGAAAGCATTCTACTCCTTCTCTGAGGCACCCAGGCGGGGTAATGACCTGAAATCGATGATCAAGGAGAGTCTCAAGCTTGAGAGAATGTCGCTTGAGTTCTATCAGCGTCTTGCGAACAAGACGAGAGACACAGACATGGTCACTCACAAGATGGCAATGGATGCCATGGCTGATGAGGCTCGCGAAGAGCGCCGACTGACCGCCTTACTGGATTAGTCTCAGAGAGTTTCTAAACCCAGCCACGGATCTGCATTGCGTCTCTGACCTTACCGATCGCATACACGTACGCACCGGTCCGCATATCGACATTTTGCTCCTGACTCGTTTTCCAAACCTCAGCGAACGCCTTCTTCATGATCGCTGTCAAACGGTGATCCACTTCCTCCGCGGTCCACCAGAGGTGTTGGAGGTTCTGGACCCATTCCAGGTAGCTGGTGCTGACTCCTCCCGAATTTGCCAGAATGTCCGGGATCAATGTTACATCGTTCTTGAAGAGAATGTCGTCAGCCTCGGGTGTTGTCGGTCCGTTTGCTCCTTCGGCGACGAGCTTGGCTCGTATGCTCCGTGCATTCTTCTCGGTGATCACGTCTTCGAGCGCGGCTGGAACGAGGATGTCAACTTCCTGTTCTAAGAGCTCCTCATTCGAAATCTTCTCGGTTCCTGGGAGGTTAGCGAGACTCGTGTTCTTCTTCTTGTGTGCCGCAACCTCGTTAAACCACAGTCCAGTTTTCTTTAGTATTCCACCTTTCGAGTCAGAGACGGCGACAACTCGAACGCCAGCCTCCTCCAGGAACATGTGCGCGAAAGACCCTACGTTTCCCCATCCTT
>CAYRXJ010000188.1:0-2933 GCA_964428235.1 uncultured Candidatus Bathyarchaeia archaeon
CTCGGGCTTTTGATTCGTGCTGACTCTTCTCAGCTTAAAGCGGTCAGCAACGTCGTCGTAGAGTCTTCTCTCCATACGGATGTAGGCCGCGGTGTGCTCGGGCCTGTCGCCGAGAATTCTAGCTTCAGGAGCATCTAGCACGAACGATACATCAGGCTTTGGCAGAACCCACACGATTAGCCGTAGTACCGGAATGCTAACTCTGTCTCCCCAGAAACCAACCAACAAGTCGTACAAGTACCTATCAGAGACGATACTGTAACCGAGAAATTTTCGGAGCTTAATCCCGCCCACCAGAATTGGAATGTAAATGAACAGAAGATACGCCGACCAGAGGAGGACCATTGGTCGGGTTCGCTCTAGATCATTCGGGTTTCTGTAGCCCAGGAGTCTTGCTGCTCTCCTCATAATGAACCCAAATGGGTCTAGTATGTCTTGGTGTCTAAGGTACGAGAACTTCAGTCCGGATTTGTTAAGCAGATAGTAGCATCGCCCGGCATTAGTCGATTTGCCAGTTCCATGAGTCCCACTCAAAGTGACGAGGATGGTTCTCAAAGAAAGTCTCCCAAGTCAGCTTCGATAGGCATTCTACCCTTGCTCCTCCATTTGAGTCGACCTAAACATGCTAGGACTCGGCCGAGTCCTCTTACACTCTGCGAGTCTAGGTTGGAGTCAGTCGGCATATTTTCGCCCTTATGAATTGAGGGTAGATTCATAGACCGCGCAGGTCTTGGAGACCACTTCATCCCAAGAAAGGATACCGTCACCAGGGCCAGTCTTTGGACTGTACGCAGGAGGGTCAGCGAGGACCTGCCTAAGCCTCAGTAGAACTTTTTCACTTGTTATCGGAGGGTCAATTGGTTGCGCGAGACCTGATGTTACGAAGTCGGAGAGTGCAGTTAAGTTTGCAACTATGGTCGGCACTCCGAGACTTATCGCTTCTGCGGCAACAAGTCCGTAGGCCTCGAATTCTGAGGGCATGACGACGACGCTGCTAGATGAGAAGAGCTGATTCATTCTCGCTTTCTCCGCCCCGTCAATCCACTCGATCCTACCGTCCAATCCCAGATCTCGTGATAGTTGAAGGAGTTCGTTCCTCGCAGGTCCTCTCCCGACAATCACGAGACGTGTTTGAGGACTCTCTCTACGGATCGAGTCATAAGCTCGGATTATCTTGTCCACGTTCTTGTGATGCTCAAGTCTACCGGCGAAAAGAATCGTAGGTTCAGGGGGTTGACGCCAACTGTAGTTCTCAAGTCGAGAGAAGTCGACACCGTTCTGAATTATGCGAATCTTGTTTCTGGCGTCTGGAAATGCGGCCTGCAGGGATGTTGCTTCGAAACGAGATACGCATATGACTGCATCTACTCGAGCGATTAGCTCCCGTATCATTGGCTTGTAAACGGAGAAGAGGATCTTCCCTAGGCGGGAGTAAATGCTCCCTCCAAAGTGCGGGGTAAAAACGATTGGGCTGTCATGCTCCATGAATCCCGCGATTGGGCCAGGCAGATCATGAACCCCATGTATGTGGAGGACCTGAGAATGGCATTCTCTCAGCCTCTTGGAGAAGCTCTGTATTTGGGGAAAGTGAAAGTTCTCGTGGGGAGCAAACGATCGGACCCGGTAAAGAAGAGGCCCTTCATCCAGCCTCTCCATCGGAGGTAACCCACCGGCCGGATCAGTAGTCAGTATTGAAACCCGGTTGATTATCTTGGCCATTCGGGTAGCAATCTCGGAGACATGTGTCTCTATTCCTCCAATGTACGGAGGAAAACGTGCAGTCACATACGCAATACTGTCCATACCCTCTCAACCGCCCCCAGACAATATTCGGTTCATGCCATTTATCTACTCATCTGTCCACTGGTATCAGTGGGAATACTTTTCATTACTTGGATCTATTCCTAGTGGAATTAGAGGAAATGGCTTAAGATACTGCAGCTACATTGCATCATCAACCGGGAATTCCAAGATGGAACAGCATGATAGGCCAAAAACCACGGCGCCTCTGAACCAGACTGCTCAGATGCTTCAAACCCGAAGAATTCCATTAATGAACCCTGTTCTCGACCAAGAAATGATCGAGGCAGCTCTTCACGCTCTCCAAAACGAGAAGTTCGTCATGGGAGAGAGCGTCCACAAGTTCGAGGAAGAATTCGCTAGGTATTGGTGAACTGGCTATGCAATATCAACCGGCTCAGGAACTGCTGCTCTCCAGATAGCCCTGCAATCGTTAGGAGTAGCTCAGGGGGATTCGGTGCTTACAACACCGTTCTCCTTTATTGCCACGTCTAATTCGATAATTCACGCCGGGGCGACCCCTGAATTCTCTGACGCAGATCCCACAGACTTCAATCTAAGCGCACATGCAGCCGAGATGGGCATGACTGAGAGAACAAAGGCGATCATGCCAGTCCACTTGTACGGTCGTCCCTGCAGAATGGACGAGTTTCAAGAGCTCGCCCAAAGGAAGGGAGTGAGACTAATCGAAGACGCATGCCAAGCACACGGTGCCGAGTACATGGGAAAACGGATAGGGTCCTTTGGGGACGCCGCGTGCTTCTCCTTCTACCCGAGCAAGAACATGACTGTTGGAGGAGATGGAGGAATGATCACCACAAACGATGAACAAGTAGCGGAGGCCGCTCGGTGTCTCACCGATTGTGGGAGAGACGGCAAGAGCAAGTATGAGATGTCTCGAATAGGATACACATCTAGACTAAACTCTTCCAACGCCGCAATCGGAAGAATCCAACTCAAACGCCTCGACGGCTGGAACCTTGCCAGGCGGAGAATAGCCGCACTCTACCGGAGAGAGCTGGAAAACGTGGACAAAATCGAGCTCCCAGTCGAAGACAAGCCCGAGTCAAGATCAGTATATCATCTATTCGTAATCCGCACCCCAATACGCGACCTAATCAAGAACAAACTAG
>CAYRXJ010000189.1:0-1879 GCA_964428235.1 uncultured Candidatus Bathyarchaeia archaeon
ACCGAATATCGATACTGCGGAGTATCTTGGCCTCGTCGCGGTTCAGCAGGGCGAGATCTCGCTTACAGAGCTTGGGACGAAGGCTCTCAACAGCAAGATCGCCGAGAGAAAGAAGTTGGTGCACCAACGGCTTGAGACGCTTGAGCCATTCTCCGAAATCGCGACTTTACTGAAGGAGGAGAAACAGGTCACACGATTCACTCTTGCCCGGTTCGTTAGCTCGAAGTACGGGTATACTCTCGATACTCCGACATTGATCAACGTGATGATCAGCTGGGGAGTCTTCACAGGTCTCTTCGGATATGACGGTCAATCAGAACGGATACTGCCGAAAGCTCATAGCCACTAGCTAATCTTCGAGATTATCCTATCCGCAAGATCGTACAAGATGGGGTCACGAGGGTTTCTCGGCCTCTGAAGATCTATCTTAACATCGTCGACGATGTGCGCGGGCCGTGCACTCAGCACGATCACCCTGTCAGACATTTCGACTGCTTCCTGAACATTGTGTGTAACCATTATCACTGAACCGGTTGGGAAAGCGGGATCTCTGAATATCTCGATTACTTCTCGGCGAAGGTTCTCGGCGGTCAACGCATCAAGACTCGAGAACGGTTCATCCATCAACAATACCTCTGGCTGAAGGGCTAGCGCACGCGCTATTCCTACTCGCTGCTTCATACCGCCCGACAGCTCTTTGGGGTAGGAGCTCTCGAAGCCCTCTAGGCCAACATCTTGGATGTACTTTTGAGAAATCTTCATTTGATCATCCTTCGATTTTTCTGTGGGCGTAAACGCCATCAATACATTGCCGAGAACCGTCTTCCAAGGAATTAGGGCGAAGGTCTGGAAGACGACGCCAACTCTCGGGCTTGGACTAGTTATCGGTTGTCCGTGGAAAAGGACTTCGCCGCTTGTTGGTTTGTCAAGTCCGTCAATAATTCGAAGTAAGGTGCTCTTTCCACACCCCGAAGGCCCAACGATACAGAGAAATTCCTTGTAGACATCGAACGAGATATGATCTAATACAGTTGTGTCCTTGACCTCTCCTGGATAGATCTTCGCAATGTCTTTGATCTGCAATACGGGCTCAGAAGGGTTGCTCAATTAGCTCTAAGCCTCAAACTTGTACCGATCTGCTTTTCGAAGCAACCGCCTCCAGACGAGACGGTTGATGATAAGAACTGTTGTCGTCATCATAAGGAGAGACGCGTAAATCTCAACGGCTCCAAGCGCTTCCGGCTTGGTCGAGGCTTGGACTAGAAATGATCCAAGGCCTGGGACACTCGTATTAGTTCCGATTGATTCTGATACAATGAGAGCGTTCCAACCTCCGCCCCAAGCTTGTATGCTCCCAATTAGTATTGCAGGGAATGATGCAGGGATGAGGATCTCTCGGACAAATCGTCTTCCTCTGATGCGAAAGGCTTCCGTGGCCTCCAGCATGTCGTTCGGCACACTATTTACTGCTCCAACAATGTTAAACAAAAGATACCACTGCATTCCAGTCAGAATCAGCAGCACTGAGGCTAAGTTCAGAGTGAATCCCAAATAAGGTGTGTTCTTGAACGGGTCGACGAGAATGATGATTACGAGTGGGAAAAGCGCAGTCGCGGGTATAGATTGTCCGATGTCGAATATTGGGACAAGCCACCGAGACGCTCTCTGACTTCTTGCGATCAAGATGCCAGCACCCAACGTCCAGGATAAGGCGATGAGATAGGCTATCACCAGTCTGGACAAGGATAGGAGAGTGTAGGAGAACAATTCGAAGGCGGTGACGTCGGTTGAGAGCAACGATATTCCGCTCTCAATAGACTGTGATCGTGCCATTATCGTAACGACCAAGCCTAGCACTAACAGGCCGACGAAAATCGCA
>CAYRXJ010000189.1:1889-2930 GCA_964428235.1 uncultured Candidatus Bathyarchaeia archaeon
CGATGTGTCTTATCCGCTTCAACCGAGTCGCTTCGAGAACCTTGGCAGCGTGGGAACGTTCCGATTTGAAGAAGGTGAGAACGGGAGAGACTAGGCGGTCCTCATAACGACGAACGCCTGCTACAACCGCGCTTTGGCGCATTGCTGTCGTTCGCGGTGACGCTATGGTTTCGTACTTGTATTTCTCGGCGCGGATGCCCAGGGGTTTCCAGATCAAGCGATCAATCGCGAAGATTATTCCAACCAGAACTACAAGTCCGAAGAATGCCAACCCTAGGTTTGCCTGTGTTGCCGCTAACGAGATGTATTTCCCTATGCCGGGAAGATCGACTTGAGTAACGTTTGGTGCGGCTCCGAACGATATGTGTTCTTCCACAGGGATGAGGTACCATCCTCCTCCCCATGCAAGGATGCTACTCCAGACAAGTTCTGGGAATACCGCGGGAAGAACTATCTGTCTAAGATAGCTTGCTCCGTGCATCCCGTAGGCATGCGCGGCTTCTTTGATGTCTGTTGGAATCGCGTTTATTCCTGATATGACTCCGAACGTCGGGGCCCATGCCATAGCTGTGAAAATCAGAATTATGGATGCGATTTCCTGGTTTGCGATAGGAGGGTTAGTTCCTGTTCCTAGGATGACTAGAAACACGACGGGAAGAAAGCCGAGAACAGGAACGGATTGGAATATGTCCAGCAACGGCAGAAGAACGTGAGAAGCGCGATGGCTCATCGCAGTAGTGATACCGTATCCCAATGCAAACGCGAGTGATAATGCATACGCAACGCTCATGCGTGCTAGTGTTCGTACAGCATATCCAGGAATACAAGCAGGGTTCAACGGGTCTGAACTACATAGTGATGTTAGAGATCCGGTGAGGAGCTCGAAGGCGATCGCCGTGGCGGCTGCAACAACAATTACGATCAGGAGGATCTTGGTGAAGACTGATGCGCTTTTGCTTGTCGAGGCAGCCAAGAATCGGCTTCTAAGATTGAGCCTCGAAAAGCGCAAGTCGAATTCAACTCAGATGATTTAGAGGGACC
>CAYRXJ010000190.1:0-2896 GCA_964428235.1 uncultured Candidatus Bathyarchaeia archaeon
GGAAGGAGGGATTGAAGGGTGTATGGATGAGAGGGATGGGGAACATCGAACTACTCATGCAAATTTTTTTGACTTACGCCTTCGCTAGAACTTTCAACTATAACCAGTTGCTATCTCAACTCGGTGGACCCGGCAACTGGGCAGGTAATCTTGCGCGGTTGGGACTGTTGCTTCCGACCGCTCTCTTGTTCTTTGGAGGACCTATCGGAAAGTCGGCGCAATTTCCGCTTCAAGAATGGCTCCCAGACGCGATGACTGGCCCCGCGTCTGTTTCAGCTTTGATTCACGCGGCTACGATGGTGAAGGCAGGCGTCTTCCTGACCGGGAGAATGGGCCCACTCTTCTTTGTCGCCTTGACCCAGTTCAATCTGGTCTCACCGTTCTTCGGAGTCATAGCCTGGATAGGCGCGTTCACGGCGTTTCTAGCGGCTACCCAAGCGGCGGTCGCTCGGGAGGTGAAGAAGGTTCTAGCCTATTCGACGGTCTCGCAAATCGGCTATATGATGCTGGCCCTCGGAATCGCGGGGCTCAGTGCGAACTTTCTCGCCGGATATACAGCCGGACTATTCCATCTCCTGAGTCACGCCGTGTTCAAGGCCTCTCTCTTTCTTGCGGCTGGAGCAATATTGCATGTCGCTGAATCTCGTTTCATGGACGAGATGGGTGGCTTGGCAAAGGCCATGCGGATCACCTCTGCCTCTATGCTTCTCGCCGGCCTCTCCTTGATGGGTATTCCACCTTTCAGTGGCTTCTGGACTAAAGATGCAATACTCTCGCTGAGTTTTCTGGGAGGCCAATACTTCCTCTACGGTCTCGCGCTAGCGACAGCGTTCATCACGGGTTTCTACACAATTAGAATGCTAGGAATTACTCTCGCCGGAAAGCCGAGCAAACACAGGGAGGACCTTGAAGAAAGTGGGCACCACGCTCATGAACCGAGCCTTACAATGCTGGTCCCGTACGTGCTTCTAGCGGTTGGAAGCTTGGCACTGGGACTCGCATATCCTCTCTACAGCGGTCCTCTTACAAACTATATTGCCGGAACTTTCAGCTCGTCGATTTACAAACTTCCAGCGGTAGCAAGCTCCGCCTCGAATACCACCGATTTTCTCCTTCTCTCCGTTAGCACAGGCGTCGCAGCCATTGGCGGATTACTTGGCTTTCTGCTCTACTTCCGAAGAAATTACCAGTTTAGAGGAGAAATGAATCCGATCCAACGCTTTCTCTATGATCGCTGGTATCTTGACGCGATCTACTACAAAGTATTCGTGTCTGGCGTCCTCGCTGCGTCCAGGGGATTCTACTCGTACATCGAACAGGGTGTGTGGAACAAGCTCAACAACACCTTCGCGAAAGATATCATGGACTATTCGAAACGAAGCGACCAGCTTGACACGCAAGTTGTAGACCGCGCGGCAAACGAGGTCGCGTCTTACGGAACTCGGCTCAGCAACTTCTTCCGCAAGCTTCAATCTGGAGTAACGGAACAGTACGTTATCGCCTTCGCTCTCGGGATAATTCTACTCCTCGCCTACATGCTATTCGTCGTCGGAGCAACCTAGAATGATCGGACTCCTAACCATCGCGATATTTCTACCAGCTATTCTCGCCGCTCCAACCTATCTGCTCGGCAGGAAGAATGCGAGAGTCGCCAAGATTCTTGGCGTTGGGACAACGGCTCTCGTCTTCGCAATCTCAATCCTCATCCTTGCGGTTTTCCAGTACGGTCAGCCAGGATTCCAGTTGACCGAAACCTATCCGTGGGCGACGACTTTCGGACTCGACTACAAAGTAGGGGTCGACGGGATTAGTCTCCCACTACTCATGATTGCAACTTTCCTCAGCTTGCTGTCGGCCGCGGGCTCCTGGGATCAAATCACGTTCAAACACGGAGAATACTTCGCCTTGTTCCTTCTCTTCGAAACAGGCATCATTGGAGTGTTCACGTCCCTGAACCTGATTCTGTTCTATCTCTTCTGGGAGATCGTTCTCATTCCGATGTTTTTCTTCATCGGCATCTGGGGCGGGCCGCGCCGAAGATACGCCTCGCTGAAGTTTCTGATCTTCACCTATTCGGGAAGCGCGGTAATGCTCTTCGGGTTTCTGGCCCTCTACGCGTGGACAGGAACATCTGCATATCCGGGTGGACCCTCATTCGATTATGATGTTCTGGCGGCGAGAATCCCGAGCCTGGCACTCCCCCTACAGTTGGCCGTCGCTATTACGACATTCGTCGGATTCGCTGTAAAGCTCCCGATATTTCCACTCCACACATGGCTGCCCGATGCTCACGTCGAAGCCCCTGCGCCAGTAAGTGTTCTTCTAGCTGGCCTTCTTCTGAAGATGGGAGGTTACGGCCTGATACGGTACAACCTTTTGTTGTTTCCGAAAGCGGTGCATGTTCTTTGGCCCTACTTTACCCCTAACGGATTGATCACGATGATCTATGGCGCCTCGGTTGCGCTTGTCGCTCGAGACCTCAAGAGGATGATTGCGCTCACCAGCGTCAACCACATGGGGTATGTCTTGCTCGGAGCGTTCACGGCGACTGTCGCCGGTGTCTCAGGTGCTGTCTTTCAGATGTTTAGTCACGGCCTCGCGGTTGGGGTTCTCTTCCTGATGTCAGGATACATACACGAGCTCACAGGCACGAGGAATATTGACGAGCTGCAAGGACTCAGAGGGAAGATGCCGCAGACGGTGACGCTTCTGTTCTTGGCTTCCATGGCGGCAATGGCAGTCCCATCGTTTGCTAACTTCATCAGCGAATACCTGGTGATTCAAGGCGCGCTTAGCGTAAGCTCTCTATTTGCAGTCGCAATCGTCGCTCCAGCTCTAACTGTAAGATACTTTCTATGGATGCTCCGACGGGTCGCCATGACCCCTCCTGTCGGTC
>CAYRXJ010000191.1:0-2887 GCA_964428235.1 uncultured Candidatus Bathyarchaeia archaeon
TTAAGAGCTTCACCAGCTTAGCTGACGAGAACATATTCTGGTCAAATCCTGTTCCGGCAGTTTGTTCCATCTTTGCGATGTTCTCGGTCGTAATTGCAAGCGCATCTATAACGTCCAAGTACCTATCAAGAAATTCTCTCAAAGTAGTAGACTCGTGACTCTTGGCTAGAGCCGACATAATCTTCAGGTCAACCGATGAATCTCGTTCTCTTATCCCTTCCGCAAGAAAGGTTGACTCGCAGGGACTTCCCACGAAAGGACGAGGGGTTCTTTTTTTCCCCAGAAGGTTCTACCCGGTAGGAAAGCTCTAATTGTTAAGCTCCAAGTCCCTTGTCCCCAAGACAACGCTTGCGTAGAAGAAAGCGGGGCGATTCCCCCGAGAAGTCAGTTTCGCTCGGAATCCTACTGCTATTGTTTGGAGCTTTCGTTTGGGAAATTGGGCAATTTACCAACAGCCCGCCCACGACCCTTGTCGGAATTCTGTTTTTCTTCGGAGGCATCATCCTGTTTCTCGGCGGAATAGCCGACTTTCTTGGGGTGAAACTTTGATGTCTTTCGGCGGCGACGAACGGGTGAACTGGGCGCTTGAACGATATGATTCCTACCGAAAGAAGTCCAAGCGGGGCAGAAACCTCATCATCATTGCTATCGCCATGATTATTTTGGTTCTCGCGAATGCCGTAGGTTCCTTCAATTTCCTTCCGCCGGATTATCGTCTTGCAATTGTTGGACTCCTCGGAGTTACATCTGTTGTCCTCTTTTTCTTAGGGACAAGGTTGGACAAGGAGTTGGAAGAATACCTTCCCGAAATTGAAGATAGGTTGCTATGCTTCTTGAAACCCGCAACCGTCGCTCTCGCGGCATTTGAAGCCCGTCATAGAGAGGAGGACAAGGAAAAAGCATTGAAACACCTAAGCAAGGTCGCGGACTTGCTCGACGAGTGGCACTTAGGGAACCTGAAGTTCGTGGAAGAAGGACCGATCGGAAATATGCTCAAGATTGTGCAAGGCAACTTTCGAGACGGTCTACTTCCAAGACTGAGGGATGCGAAGGATGGTGACAGTTGCGGCATTCGTTTGGTAGTTGAGAACATGGAAAAGTCGCTCGAACAAACCACTGCGGTCACACAGTACATTGTGGAAACATGGAGCAAACTACTCCTCGATTACCCAGCACGGGAACGGTCGAAGCCTTTCTGGCGAAAGATTCCAACCAAGAGGTCCCATCTTATGATGGCGTCATGGTTATTCGGAGTACCAGCAATCGTTGGCATTGTTGCCTCTGTGTACATTAACCCCGGAGTCGGATTTCTGGGAGCGATTGCAGTGTGGGGAACTCTCGTGTTCGTCCAAATCTCCGTTCTGAGCAAAAAGAAGAATGATTAGGTCCAGTCGCGATTGTTACCGAGACTTCGGTTTTCAGTCCGCTACCTATTTACCTGACAAGTCCCGAATCTATGGTGAGGAATGATTGGTTGACCATTCAAAACCTTCCGACAAGCTTTGACCAATCATCGCCGTCTGTTAAGAACGGGTCGGTTTCTCCGCTATAAGCGCATTGAATTGGTCAGAACATGCGCGGCCTTGGACCTCGAACTTGACCCGAGAATCCAAAGGTCGAACTTCGGCCCTGTTTGCAAATTAGCGAGTCTTAGCGTGGGAAAGTGTGCCGTAAGGGAGTCCAATCGTTTTTGCCCGTGGACTTCAATGACGCATGGGGGTAGCTCTTCCACATCGAGCAGCAGGCTCTCACAGCCTTCGCAGTCCATTTTCATGAAATCAAATTGGAGTTGCTTAAGGTAGCTCGTCCGGAACGGCCGTCTAAGGACGGTCGTATTCCACCGATTTCTCCTGCTATTTTTCTCGAGGAGGTTGGCTTTTTCCTCATCCGGTTCCAGGCAGATTAACTTCTCCGCTCCCTTGAGGAAGTACAAGAGCGCAGTTTCCCCGCATCCAGAGCCAACGTCAAGCACAGTCTTAGCATGAGGAGGGAGAAATTCGATATAGTGTTGCTTCCAGTATATCCATTCGCTGAACACGACAGTCCAAGTCGACGGAGTTAGCTCGAGCTCAACTTTCCCCTCGATCCGGACTGTAATAGTGGATTCGGTCCGGCCCGTAATTGACCAGTTGTGATATCTCAGGAATCTCGAAAAGAACTCTGGCGGGGGATGCTGAAGATCACCCACAACGAACATTGGAACCCAATCTCGACGAAGGCGAATCCCTGTGGGAAGAATCATGTGCCCTATTCTATTCCCTGCTTACTCATGACTGGCGAGTCTTAATAGTGTTAGATGGGAATCATTCTCTACGCATGATAACGAACCCCTGTGAAGAGTCTCCAATCGCGCGATGAGTCGCAGACACTAGGAACGCCTGAAAGTTCCGCTAACCAGATACTTTTGGGCCATTTTCATGTAGGCGCGGTACGAGTCTCTAATCATGCGGACATCCTTGTCGGTAGCTCTCCTCATTACCTTGGCAGGAGCGCCTACCGCGACCGATCGCGCCGGGACTTTTCGGCCCTCAAGAATCACAGACCCAACTCCCACGATAGAGTGAGTGCCAACTGTCGCGCCATCAAAGATTATTGCTCCAGCTCCAATGAGGCATTCGTCCCCGATCTTGCAAGCATGTATTGTGGCGTTGTGGGCGACTGTGACACCGTCTCCGATGATTCCAGGATTCTCTGCTGAACAGTGCACTACAACATTGTCTTGTATGCTGCAAGCTGATCCTATCCGGATCTTTCCGTAGTCTCCTCGAAGGACTGCCCCGGGCCAGAGACTGCAGCGCGGGCCGACGACAACATCTCCAATCACTGTTGCGGTAGGGGCCATCATGACCGTCGGATGAACTCGAGGTTTCTTTGATCCTAGAGAGTA
>CAYRXJ010000192.1:0-2858 GCA_964428235.1 uncultured Candidatus Bathyarchaeia archaeon
CGCCGCGTCAGCCGCTAGACCCTATACCCTATACGCTATCCCCCGCCCTCCTCGGTTACGCAATATCCTTGGTCTTCGGTGTTACCGGATCAACCGGCTTGTCAGCGATCGCGACCTCGCTCTCAACAGCATCCTCGGACATCCGACCCTTTGGTGTATTGGCGATTGTCCTTTTCATTGTCGGGTTCGGAGTCAAGATGGCGGTCGTTCCTTTCCACATGTGGATTCCTGACGCGTTTGAAGGAGCCCCGGTAACGATTGGTGCGTTTCTAGCGGCCGGTGCGAAGATGGCTGCGTTCTCTGCAGCGTTTCGCGTGTTTATCGTTGGAATAGCCGCGTTCCACGTTGACTTCTACTCGGTATTCGCCATCGTCGCTGTTGTCACTATGACGGTGGGAAATGTCGCAGCTTTAATGCAGAAGAGCTTCACGAGACTCCTGGCCTATTCGAGCATCGCTCAGGCAGGCTACATCCTCATGGCGCTTGCAACTCCGTTTACAACAACGAACGTCCCGCTTGGAATCGCGGGTGGTCTGTTCCATGTTCTCAACTACGCAATCCTGAAGACCGCGGCCTTCGTCGCGGCGGCCGCTGTCGCCACAGGTCTATCGGTCACCGATCTTCAATCTTTCAACGGACTGTCGCGAAGAATGCCGCAGACATCGCTTAGTATCGCGGTCATCTTTCTCGGGCTGGCAGGGGTTCCGCCACTGAACGGGTTCTTCAGCAAAGTGATGCTCTTCACAGGATCGATCTACTCGCCATATTCATGGGGAGGGTACCTGGCGATAGCTGCTCTGATCAATAGTGGATTCAGCATGAGCTACTATGGTTGGGTGATCAAGAGAATGTATTTTGACGACCCGACCGAAGAGACCCGAATCAAAGAACCTAGAATCTACCTCGCCGTTCTCTGGGCGGCAGTGATTCTGATATTCGCGATCGGTATCTATCCAGACCCGTGGATCCGGCTCTCGCAGGGCGCTGCTGCTGCGCTAGTCGGGTCGTAATTGCTGTGGTTGAGCGTTAAGGAGATCCGCTATCTCTGACAATCGACTGATGATTTTCTCCCTCTGAAACTGCCTTTCCTCTAGACCAATGTCGAACCGAACAGTTTCAACTTCAAAGTGGCCGTCTGGTTCTTTTCGTGGTAGACTCGTTAGTAATTGCTCAGGGTCGACTTTCTCAGCCCTGTCATTGATTCTTACAACGAAGTTCTCCCCTAACCTTGCCTTTGCAATCTCGATAGTGGGTGCAGAACAAGTCTGCCCCTCCCGCGCCCACACCTCGACACCTGACTCTTGCTTCCCATGAATGTCAAGAACGTACTTGATTCCATCCTCAGCAATGTAGGAGTCGATGGTCTTCCTTAACTCCGATCTTGCTGTGGCAATCCTAGCTGGATCCAGAAATTCGCGGTTGACTTTTCCGATTACGGCGTAGACTCTTGAAGTCAATGCTGACTCCTCAATCATGGAGCCGATACCACTCTCCTCCGGAGCCGAAGCATGAGGGGACGTAAGGAGGACGCGCCCGATGCCAATGATTTCCACGTGATCGGGATGGATTATTTTGACCGGCATAAACGAGAAGCCTTGTATGTAGAATATGATATCTGGAAACTATCAAAACCCTTCTTTCGAACAGTTTTATAGCGCGCGTCAAAAGTGACCCTGAGAAAACACAGTTCGGGAGCATCACAGGAGAAAAACACGAGTGTCTGGAATCGAGGCTGTCAAGAAGATCGTTGAGACCGAGGCACAAGCGAAGCGTACGATCGAGGACGCAAAGACGCGAGCCCAAGAACTTATCGACAATGCCACGGAACTCGCTCAGAAAGCTCGGAAAGACGCAATAACAGAAGCTGAAAGGAAAAAGGCTCAGATGCTTGAAGCGACGCGGGAAAAAGCTGAAGCTGACGCCAAAAACTCAGACGTAGAAACCGACACACTCCTAGCCAAATATCAGAAACTCTTCCAGGATAGGAAAGAGGTTGCAGTGAAGAAAGCCGTCGAAGTGATTTTGGGCGGGTAAAGAAAAATGGCAGAGTCCCTAGAGAAGCTTCACAATCGAATTCTGTCAGATGCCAAGCTCAAGGCTTCCGAGATCATTAGCGAGGCCGAGGCAAAAGCCAAACAGATCACTGACGAAGAACAAGCACGTTTCCAGAAGGAAGTGGATGAGATACTCTCGAAAGCAACTCTTGAATCGGAGAGTGTTAAGCGGAGCATTCTAAGCTCTAGAATCAGAGCGAACCGTCTCCGGGTTCTTGAGGAAAAAAACAATATTGTGCAGGACGTAATTCGCTCTGTTGAACAGACGCTCTCTGAGATCGCGGGCACTGAACAGTTTCAGCCGGCGTTGAAACGGTTCGTGGCGGAAGCGGTTGAGGCGGTTGGGACAGACGAGTCGATTGTGTCTGTTGGTTTTGACAACGCGGAGAAGAAGAATCTTGATTCTATCGGAAAAGGTCTGCCAAAGGGGTCTAAGCTGGTCGTTGAGTCGCGTCCAATAGATGGGCTCGGGGGCGTCGTTGCTAGCGACTCTGATGAGAAGATGGTTTTCAACAACTCGTTCAAGGCCAGGCTTGAGCGGCTTGACAATCAGTTACTATCGACGATATCCTCTGTAATTTTTGGTTAGCAGGCGACTTTCTTGCTCAGACCGGAGCCGATGCATCAAGTAAGTATCATAGTCGCAAAAGACCAGCTCCAAAATCTTCTCTCTTACGCGGGACGCGAGCAAGTCATCCACCTCGTGGAGGTCGAAGATGAACAGATTCCGGCTGGGGCTACAGCTTTCGAAGGGACAAGTCACATCTCGAAGCTGGCCACACACCAGAACCGAAATGCGGCCGT
>CAYRXJ010000193.1:0-2767 GCA_964428235.1 uncultured Candidatus Bathyarchaeia archaeon
AGAACGCCTGCGCATCCTCAGGCTCGGCCCTTCGAGCTGGAATAATGGCGATAAAGTCCGGGCTCTATGACATTGTCTTGGTTGGGGGTGTCGAGAAGATGACAAATCAACCCACCCCAGAAGTGACCGGGATTCTCGCAACGGCCTCTGATTATCCGTTCGAACAATGGAACGGCATGACCTTCCCCGGGCTCTTCGCGTTAATGGCAACGGCCCACATGCACGAGTACGGGACGACGGAAGAACAGATGGCTGCGGTCGCAGTGAAGAATCACAAGAATGGGTCCCTGAATCCGAAAGCGCACATGCAGAAGGAAGTGACTTTAGACGAGGTCATGAAATCACGTACCGTCGCTTGGCCCTTGAAGCTCTATGACTGTTCTCTCATAACCGATGGGGCAAGCTGCCTAATTCTCACAAATCCGAAACTGGCGAAAAAATACGGCGACAACAATGTCGACATCGTTGGCTCTGGTCAATCACAAGACACCTTTTGCCTTCACGAACGCGACAGCTTGACCACAATAAGCGCTGCGAAACAAGCTGCACAGGAAGCTTACAAAATGGCCGACGTGAGAGCGAAGGACATCGACGTAGCTGAAGTACATGACTGCTTCACTATTGCAGAGATCATAGCATGTGAAGACCTAGGATTCTGCCGTCCCGGGCAAGGCGGCAAGTTTGTCGAGAGCGGTGCCTCAAGCCTCAACGGATCCATTCCAATCAACACAAGTGGCGGGCTCAAGTCCAAGGGGCATCCTGTTGGTGCGACAGGTGCTGCCCAGGTTCATGAGCTATACTTGCAATTGACAGGGCAGGCTGACCGCAGACAAGTCGCTGACGCAGAGATCGCTCTCGCTCACAACCTCGGCGGATCAGGTGCCACGGGCGTGGTTCACATTCTGAGGAGCGCATGAGAGAATGAGTGAACCATCACCCCCAACAATCGAGGAATTCTATCGACAATGCTCGGAACGCAAACTCATGGCCGTCAGATGCATACGCTGTAAAAACGTCATGGTCCCCCCAAGGAACATCTGTCCAAAATGCCGATCCTCAAAGGTCGAATGGGTACAACTCGGAACCAAAGGCAAACTAGTCACTTACACCGTTGTTCACGTCTCTCCCCCTCAGTTCAAACACATGACTCCCTATGCAGTGGGCATAGTTGCCATGAATGAAGGCGTGAAACTCCCCAGCATTATTCGGACTTCAAGACTGGAATCCCTGAAGATTGGAATGGCACTGGAAGTCGACTTCAGTCCGCGATCCCAAGAAACGAGTTGGCCACATTGGCCTCGCTATTTCTTCAAGGAAACCGAGTAGCTCAGATCAGCGCTTAAATAATCGCCATTGCTCTTTTCTCGTTAACGGGGAGCTGGGATAAACCCGGCTGAGAGGATGGCTTCGCGCCGTCGACCCTTTGAACCTGATCCGGGTAATTCCGGCGGAGGGACGATACGAGGCTCTACTCTTAGCTTGGTTTTCTCGCTTCACGAGAAGAGAAAAGAAATTGAACAGAATTCAAGAGAAAGAGATAACAAACTCCCAAACCCCTTCCGCAATGGCGGCTCCGATCAAGAGACTACCTATCAACAATCCTGTTCTTGACATCGCTCGAATCGGCGCATTCTCAGCTCTTGTCGCCATTGGAACTCTGATCTCCAATGTGTTATTCGGGATCACTCTTCCCCCACCACTCGGTGAGATTACTGCTGCTCCAGCATTCTATCTCGCCATTTCCGTTCTATTCTCGCGCAAGGTAAGTTTCTGGTCAACTGCGATTGGCTCGGCAGTTGGTGAATCTGTAAGCATTTTTGTTCTTGGCCAAGTTCAAGCTGCATTCGCTTTGACGTTTGTTCCAGGGATTGTTCTAGCCAGAGCACCTGAATCGTTAATCGTTTACAGATTTAGGGATGGAACGAGGCGTCTGATGGCGTTCGGAATGGGTATCGCGACTGTTTTTGAGACTCTGGTGTTTTTCTTGATTGATTGGCCAGTTTACTCGTTCACAGCATTCTATTCCTCCGACCCTTCCACATCGGGGTTGATTAACGGCTTCTGGGCCGCATCCCTCGACTTTGCGACACTCATAGATCTAGTGTGGATACCCGTCGCTCTCATCCTGATTATGGCGGCGCAAAGAGCTTTCCGTGTCCAGCATTTCATTTAGACCTTAAGATGCAGAATCGCCAGAGGCTAGGCAAACCCCGGCAGAGCTTCCTAAACGAAGTCGTATTCGGGTCCCTGGGTGCTTCGCGCTCTCAGGTCCTTGTCGGTCCAGAATTTGGGGTCGATAATTCAGTGCTTCGTATCAAAGAAGACAAGGTACTGGTTGTGACGACCGACCCATTATCCTACATTCCTTTCCTCGGACCAGAGATGTCAGCATGGTTGTCTGTTCATCTATTGGCTTCCGATCTAACAACCAGCGGGCTTCCTCCTGAGTATGGCCTGTTTGATTTCAATCTCCCTCCACACATGGGAGAAAGAGTGTTTGCGAGATACTGGAAGTCTTTTGCCCGAGAGTGGAAGAAACTGGGACTCTCGATCGTTGGGGGACATACCGGGAGATACCCTGGGACCGACTATACAATTATTGGAGGAGGATTCCTGATGGCCACCGGAAGCCCTCAGAAGTATGTTGTCTCAAGCATGGCTAAGAATGGAGACGAGATTATCTTGACAAAGGGAGCAGCGATCGAAACGACTGCTATCCTTGCTAGAGCGTTCCCAACAAGAACAAGGCGAGCGATAGGTTCAACGC
>CAYRXJ010000194.1:0-2759 GCA_964428235.1 uncultured Candidatus Bathyarchaeia archaeon
TTCTGTTTGCATGCGTGAGGTATTTAATCTAAGTCTTAGGCGCCAATCGCTCCGCTGACCAGACTTCTGTCATGCTGAGCCTTCTATCGGTTATTTCTCAGACGCGAGAAAGAAACTGAGTTACCGATCAGTTCGCCATCGCTTGTCGCACCAAAAGAAGAATTGCCCCGCTAAGCTTCCGTTCCAGAGTAAACTCGGGGCGGGTCTAGAGTGAGCGCGATAATGCCAGCCACTAGAATGATGAGGCCCAAAACTGCTGTCAATGGTTCAGGAACAATTGTCTGGTATGTTAGCGGAGGCAGAGGTTGGCCGGGTCTCCAAGAACCGCTCGGCTTTAGTGTAGGAAATGCCATGTCGAAGAGTCCAGTGAAGAAGATCGCCCCTCCGACCATTATCGCATAGAAACCCATCAGACCTAGGCGGTGCACCGCGACGTTTGATTTGGTTCTACGATATGATACCATGTGGGGATGCTTCAATGAATGGCATCTCAAGCATAATGTCTGAAGATTGCTGAGATTGTTGGTGCCACCTCTCGACAGGGGGATAATATGGTCCACTTGAAGTGGTCTCACGCTAGTCCCACATCTTCGACAACAGAAACCGTCGCGGTATAGGATATTCTGGCGAATAGATCTCCAGTTCTCAGGGTACGGAGGAAATGCCCAGCCCAATAGGAGTCAACCTCCTCCCGGGAACGAGCTCAAGCGATGTTTCTCAAGTGGATTGCATCGGCACGAGTTTTCGGTGTACCCGCATCCATCGCAGACAGGTTGACCGCCGGCAAGATCGAAATCGATCGGGTCTGTCTCAGGTAGAGGCAGATGTGATCCTGTACCGCATGTTCTACAAGTCAAGATGAATTCCCATATATGCAGAGGGATCCAATGACTGGATTTTCTGATCGAGTTCATTTGCAGTGGTCTCTCGGGGAGTGAGAAGCACGGGAACATCGAGATTGCCTGAGCCCTCACAGAGGCTGCAGTTCTCTCTTCTACTAAGAAAGGCGATTCGTCCTTCCTCTCGTTGGTATCGGTGATCCGATAGAACAGTCCCCACACCCCCACACTTGTGGCATATGACGCCGCTAAGCGACTCAACCTCGATTCGTTCGAGCTGCGTCCTCAGCTTTTCGGACTGTTGCTGTAGCTCTTTGAGCTTGCCAGAAATGATGGTCAGTGCAACGTGACCCATCATAGTAAAGCTCGAGGATCGAATTTCCTCAGGAGAGATCTTCCTTCCGGATCTTTGTGAGAGAACCTCGGCACTCTTTCGGTTCTCGTCCGTGATGGGCTGTTGGAAAAAGACTGCGTCCATGGGAGTCCACCTAAAGCCCGCTACCTCAATGGGTTCCAGATCGGACAAACATGCGTAGAGACCCGGCCAATCCTTCGCAGTGGCAAGTTGCTGCGCCTTTTCGAAGAAACCGTAGAGACGAGCCTTCCAAGTTTCTAGAAAGACGAACTCCTCGGCTAGCTCCCTCCAATCTCTCTCGTATTGTTCGTTGAACGCATTCAAGTCCTTGGAGACCGTTTGCCCTTCAGATGATTGCGAAGATAGGCTTAGTTGTGACCTTCCACTTTCATGACTCAAATCGGCTTGCTTTTCGCGGGAGGCCCCTTCCAACTGAGGAACTTTGTCCATGACACCCAACATGTCGAGCCGGGTAGATAAGGCAGAAACGAGCTATTTCTGCCGTTTTTGCCTTACAATAAACTCCAATTTTCAATTTACAAATTATTCCTACTTTTATTCCGAAAATTAGATCGTCGGATTTATCGTGAATTAATCCCTAGATTATTACCAGCAAAAAGATTAGTCGCTTTTCTTACGTTTATGGCTAGACCAAATTGCCAGTCAATGATTCGAAGGACGCCTTGAGAGACAAGTTTCAACGATTGTTTGAGCAAGCCCAGTTGGTCGTGAATCATCTTGACACTCCTGATGATCACCCGCTCATTGAGATTGAGGATCTTATCGAGAAGACTTGCGGCATTCACAAGAGAATCAAATCGGAGAACCCCGGACAAGACAAACCGAATCCCGAGTTCAAGCTTGTCAAACTCCTAGTTCGAGAACTGGCTCGTGAGAAGCGACTCAGATGGGGTCCTAGCGTAGGAGGACACAAGTTACGACCCGATCGGGATGCCTGAATCGATAATAACGCATCAAATCGTCGGGGCTCCATGGGCGAGGTCGCTAATCTTGACGAGATCGAACTGGATACTCCAGTTGAGGAAGAGCCTTCAACTCAAATTGGGGCAAGGAAGGTCTACACAGACAAGGGGGACCCCGAGATTGAGTCATTGTGGGGAAAGTATCATCGTGGCAAGCTTGTGGTGCAACCGGATTTTCAAAGACACTTCGTATGGGATTCCCTGAAGTCAAGCAGACTCTTGGAGTCCGCACTCCTCGACATACCACTACCTGTGATTTATCTTTCTGAGGAATCTGATGGCAAGGAGTACGTTATTGACGGTCAGCAACGTCTAACTTCATTCTTTGCCTTTATTGACGGAAAGTTTCCCTCTGGAAAAGAGTTCAAACTTTCTGGTTTGAAGGTCTTTTCCGAATTCAATGGAAAGAAATACGACCAATTGCCAAGTAATGAACAAGACAAAATTCGCTACTGCAAGATGAGAACGATCACCTTCACAAAAGACTCTGATGCCAATCTCAAGTTTGAGATCTTCGAAAGACTAAACACGGGGTCGGTGTCCCTGAACGATCAGGAACTTAGAAACTGCATCTTCAGAGGG
>CAYRXJ010000195.1:0-587 GCA_964428235.1 uncultured Candidatus Bathyarchaeia archaeon
GACGTGACAACGTTTCTGGTGATCCTGTTTGCTATCGCGCCATAGAGCAAGCTAATTCCAATCGCGCTCGCCTGAACAGTGTTCCGAGACACTTTCGTTCCAGACACGTCGACCATGTTGATTCCCCATTTCAAACTGTGTATTTCATTGTCGCTGACGATAGTCCCGTTCGCACCAAATCCCACACCAACACCAAGAATCGTGACATTGAAAGAGTTCTGACTGATCGTATTGTTGAGAGACGAGTCAACCGCTTCTATCCCGACAGCCGAGTTGCTAACGTGATTGCCCGAGAACACGTTGTTGGCACTACCGCGATCAATGAACCCTCCCCACGCTTCCATATTTGATATCCAATTATCACTTATCAGATTGTCAGTAGCAGCCACAAGAACTACCCCAGTGTCTCTAGAATCGTGTATCCAGTTTTGAGATACCGAGTTTCCGCTGGCAATACTGGTCGGGACCGGGAGGCCGCCCGCTATGGCCACTGGTTGAGTCAGATAGAAGAACTCGTTCGATACAACCCGGGAGTCTCTTGCCCCAAGCAAGGCAACACCTGTGCTCCCAGCCCAGACGCGTGATGA
>CAYRXJ010000195.1:597-2752 GCA_964428235.1 uncultured Candidatus Bathyarchaeia archaeon
AGCAAACTGTACACCTGCTGTTCAAGCCAGTGTGCGATCGGATTTCACTGAGACGGTGGTAGGATTATGAAGTAATAGGTTGCGATTGATGAATCAGTCTGGAATGAGACTGTAGACCTCAACTTTTCTGCGGCTCACGGAAGCTGTTGTAGTAGAGATCAATTTCCCGGCAATCAAGGTCCCACTGGGAAAGACTACGGGAACCGAGCTTGTTTGAACATTGATGATCCAGTTCTCCATAATGAAAGGGTCGGTTGCTGTCCCGGACCCAGAGACCACCCCGTTCGCGGCAGTGAAGTCCTCGTTCGAATGGATTCCGATAGCATTGTGAAGAGTTCCGGTTGTGGCTGAACCGGCTACGACTCTGGTGAACAGAGCGGGGTTTGAGAGGATGAGAAGACTCGACAGTGCAATAAAGGTGAGAAAGAGTGCCGTCCGGCAGTTTTCCTGCTCCAAGATTGAAGATCCTGCTCTAGGGAGAAGCCTTGTAATAAGGGGTATGTCTAGCCCGGGACATCCGGGGATCTTGTTATGGGGTTGGGCCTTCTTTGCATATTGGGTTGCAGGGGTCGGCGTATCCGTTCGCGATGAAGTTCAAGAAATGTCCGTCGCTCGTCAAATACTGGGTGGTCAGCAAGTCATAGTATACGTGGCTGCCTCCGAAGGAGGTCCCGGTCCTCGTTATCGTCACCCATGTAGCGAGATCAGTCGCGTTTTGTCTAGTTTGAGCGAAAAAAACTGGGTTCAACTTCTTTGAGACTGAAGAATCCTCTGGAGGGCTCTCAAGCCGAGGTGTATTCGACCTGGGCGGCGCATGGTAGCCCGGGGGAGATTCGAACTCCCGTCGACGGGTCCAAAGCCCGTCACTGGCCAGGCATTTCGGCCCTTGCTAGTCCGCTACACCACCGGGCTACAAAACGACTCGCACAATCAACATATCCAATAAGCCTTCCCCGTTTCTCTCGGAACGAACGAAAGACTAGAATTTCATTACCTGGACGTGCGGGACCCCGGCGATCGAGATCACTGCGTGTGGGTGGACCAACCCTCGATCGATAGCTGCCCGGACAATGTTCTGGCCAACAAGATTCAGAATGTCAGCTGTTTCCAGCATTACAAGCGCTTCTATCAGTTCTATTGTCGCGTTTCCGTAGAAATTGGTCTGCAGTGAGAGTTTGAGTTTTCCTTCTCTGAAGATTCTACCCAGAAGGTCCTCGTCGCACGCTGCGACCATTGTGCCTTTTTCCGTCTTGTACGACCGGGCATAGACGAGGCCCAACCACAACTAACCATCCATGTTCTAAGTTGTCAATATTGATGATCTGGCGCCGCAAGCCTCGCAGACCAAGAACGACAAACGATCCTGACGCACCACCTTCGTATCGGGCCGATGACAAACAGGACAGATCACGAACCTGTTCGAGTAAGCACCAATCAACCGGTTGATAGTGTCCCGGGAGAACTTGCCTTGGAAGTATCCCTTTCCGCCCTCGAAAGACCCTGCAGTAGCCATCTCTTTGGCCAAATACTTCAGGATCTGGGTGGGTTCCCTGTCAAGCCTGTCGGCGACTTCCGCGAAGTTGTGGACGATGGTACGAGCACCGATCACTGAGACAGATGCAATAGGGAGCTCGAAACGCTCCCCTGAACTACCTGGCTGAGTAATGCCTGCAAAGGCCCTGTCGAGTAGTTTGTCGTAGTCGAAAGCTGATGCCATTCTAACCTAGAATAGCTCTCTCGGGTATTTCAACCGTTTCTAACGCTTCGATTCTCGCCAAACCCTTATCAAAATCACGAAGCAGATTCGCGACTTCCATTCTGGCGTGAATAAATTGGGAAGGTGGGTTGTGTGTTGCGGGTGGCCGTACGTTAACGACCGTCCCCATTTGGGAACATTCACCCAGCTTCTCTCCGCTGATGTTTACGCGCGATATCTCAGATTGAAAGGCGAACAAGTTGTCATGGTTAGCGGGAGTGACGAGCACGGGACCCCTATCGAGGTAGAGGCAATAAAGCTCGGCATCCCGCCCAAACAGTTGACTGACAAGTATCACAAAGTGATTGTGGACCTTCTCAAGACCTTCCAGATCAAGTTCGACAATTACACCAGCACCGAACGCAAAGTCCATAAGAAGTTCCTCAAGGACTTCTACTA
>CAYRXJ010000196.1:0-2722 GCA_964428235.1 uncultured Candidatus Bathyarchaeia archaeon
ATTGTTCCGCAGGATACGCAGGATGTGGATGTGAGTAGTGCTCCGCATTTGATACAGTGTTTTGCTCCTGGGATCAAGGGTGCGCTGCATCGCGAACATTTGCTAGTGCCAGACGAGTCATCGTGTGGCTTTGGCGGCGCGAAGGCGCTGGGCGAAAACACGTCCGATAGAATAACAACATCGCCAACGGTAGCTATCTTTTCGTGCCCGAGCTCGAACTCGCGTGGCAGGTCTCTTTCATCGAGTAGCGTCTTGAACTGTTCTTTGTCGACTGATAATACGAAGGATTTCACGTCTCCTGTCTCGTTGGATATAGCTTTACGGACCCTGCCGACGATCATTCCGTGCGAATCGATAACTTGTAATCCGTTGATGGCTTCGATTCTTGCATGGATATCCTTGATCATCGATGGTTCGTTGGGATGGTCGACGTATTTTTCGCAGGCGTAGCAATACCAGCGTTTCTGGTGCGACTTGGTCCGGATGAAGGTCAGCGATTGACTACAATCTGGGCATTTGGCCTTCGGGTGTTCCTCGATCAGTGTTGGGATTCCGGACTCCAACAAGTAGATCTTGTGGTAACACACAATATCCCGGTTTTACATAGTTAACATCGTCGACGTGGCGAGGGAATCGTTCTTCGATTGTGTCGAGATTCAATGAAAATGGGGCGCATCTCAGCAAGAGGCAGGGTTGACGGGATCAAGTCAATCTTGTACTCGAAGAGCAAAACGAACTCTCAGGACGATACTACCTGTTGGGACTACTGTATTTACGCAAAAGAGTAGTTTAGCCAGGATAATCCTTGGACCGGCCTCTAAGGGTCCAACGTGCGATGCAAGAAAAACCCATGACTTTGCCACCCTTCAAACGCTTAGACTCCGGACCATTTCGAAATCGCATCCGAGATACCTAATTTCGTCTGGAAAAAGTGGGCTGAGATAGAGCGAGCAATCTCGGTATTTCCCGTGACCGTCCCGGAAAATGTCTAGGAAGAGCTATCCTTATGTTCAAAATCGTTGACTTATGTCTCTGATCTCCTCTTGCGTAGGACGTTTGCTGGTCCAGAGGTGAAATGATCTGAAAAAGATACTCCTCGTCTTATTGGTCGCAGCGGCTGTCCTCCTCCCGTCTGTGGCTATACTGCACGCGATGGACTCCTCAACGACCAACACGAGCACAGCCCACGATGACGACAACCATCAGGACCACGACACGAATCACACAGGTGACCACGATGACAACGAGACATCAGACGATACCGGAACAGTCCACGCTGACAACGAAGACGTCAACGACAACGAAACAGAAACCGATTAGGCTTTGAGGCGCATTTCAACGCCTCTCTCCTCCGTTTTTCTCTGTCTGACCTTCTTGGGTCTGAATTTTTGTTGCTAGGCTAGGGTCCTTGCGATTGGATACGGACGTAGTCCATGCTTATGTCAGAAACTCTCTGGGTGCCGGCGAGTCGCATTACGTTCGATAGTTCCATCCTCAAGTGTTCCAAGACTGCCGCCACGCCGTCCGCTCCAGAGAGCGAGAGACCGAAGAGGACGGGGCGTCCGACTCCGACCGCGACGGCTCCGAGCGCGATGGCTTTGAACACGTCTGTCCCTCGTCGGATTCCGCTGTCGAACAGTACCCGGGTCTTGCCTTTGACTCTCTCGACTATTGGCCGAAGGGCCTCGATGGCTCCGAATCCGGTGTCGAGTTGTCTCCCTCCGTGGTTCGAAACAATGATCGCTGGTACTTTTCGTCGGGCAGCTTCTTCGGCATCCTCGGGCGAAAGGACTCCTTTGATGAGGACTGGTAGGGTTGTGTTCTTGCGGACCCATTCGTAGTCGTCCCAGCTGAGATCACCCTTGATCCCCGCGAGGAGGGCATTGAGATCCTTCGACACAGCGTTGAACCTGTCGGAAGAAATATTCGGTCGATCAAGGTTGGTTGGCAACGCGAAACTGTTTCGTACGTTTCGATCTCTCAAACCCAGAACCGGAAGGTCGACTGTGAGAACGATGGCTGAGTAGCCTGCTTTTTCGGCACGTAGAAGGAGGTCCCTGTTGACTTCGGGATCCTTGTCGTAGTAGAGCTGGAACCAGTGAGGGCTGTCCTTGAGTGAAGATGCTATTTCCTCCAGAGTCTTGTTCGAGCCCTTGGGCGCTACGAAGAGTGTTCCCGCTTTCTTTGCGCCCTGCGCGCTTCCGACTTCTGCTGATTGGTGAACGAGCCCGTGGTTTGCCATTGGCGTGACATAGATGGGCATTGACGGGTGTTGGCCAAGGAGGTCGGTTGAGGTGTCTACTTGTTTGATTCCCGTCAGGACTCGTGGTATGATCGAGATTTTCTGGAAGGCTTCGCGGTTGGCTCTTAGGGTCTGTTCTGTTCCGGCGCCTCCGGCAATGGAATCGTAGCTGGGCTGATCGAGCAGTTGTTTGGCTTGCTGTTCTAGCTCGTCCAGGTTGACGATGCTGGGTTTGGCGAGGGTTCCTTCTAGGGCCATTGGTTATCGAGAATTTGTTTGTTTGTGTTGTGTATATTATGCCCTACTACTGGTCGGATCGGTAATTCAGTCACTCTCAATTTCACGCTTCATTCTAATCAGAAGTCCGACAGCGTTGTCCGCGTAGCTTCCTATCCATCGATCATGCAACTCTTTGATCGGGAGAGGATTGATGTAATTCCAGCGGAGCCGTCCTTCACGTTTAGTGATGATAAGTTCGGC
>CAYRXJ010000197.1:0-2701 GCA_964428235.1 uncultured Candidatus Bathyarchaeia archaeon
AACTGGAACCGTTGTCAAGAAGTGTTTGAAATGCGGAACAATCCGTGATGTCCTTCCAGACGTTACTCGTTGTTACGTATGTGATGGCAGGCTCCTACCCCCACTAGAATCGACCGAAGAAAAGACGGGTTCCACCTCAGCGCAAGAGAAGAAGAGTACGGCCCAGCAGATTGGTCGACCGGTCAATCAGATCGAGAAGTTCGCATTTGAGATCGAAGAATATGCGTTAGGGTTAAGCAAACAAGGCAACATGACTGATTAGATAGTAAGTAGAGCCAAGAGGATTCAGAAGCTCGCGCGAAGGCGGCGTGAACCGTGGATTGTTGGTCAGGTCGCCGCCTTGGTCTGCTACAAATGCGACTTGCGCATGCTCGAGGACTCGTCGACGGGAAAGTACCGCGTCTTTGCATGTACGAGCTGTGGGAATAGGGTTGGTACTCTCAAACCCTAGTGACCCCTCTGCTTTGCTTCAGTTCTTCCCGACTCGCTTTAGGTACGGCTTCTGGAGGTCTTCCGAGCTAATTTGGTGTTTAGCAACTCGTTCTTTCAATAGGTCGCGATTCAGCTTTTCGAACGGTGTGTCCTTAAGTGAACTGTAGAACTTCAACGCGTTATCCTTGAGTTTTTCGAGTGCCTGGAAGTCGAGCGTCCAACACGGGTCCGTAACAAAGGCATCCTGTGCCCACGAATGTGCGGGATGGATGAAAACGTTGATGCTAGATGACTGGGCGTAGTTTGATTTGAACCAGGCTATATCGTTCGCCATCTGGCCTGCCTCGGTTTTGGAAACGTATTTTCTCTTTGGGTCTACTTCGTTCTTGCAGGTCAAGATCATGTAGCTCTTATCGTTCAGTTGCCACAAGTTGTCTGGACCTGCCCCTGTTGTCTTTTCGGGTCTCTGAGTTGGCAGTCCGATAGCTTTGCCAAGCTCGTCTATCCCACGTTCGAACTCCTCCGAAGAGGACTGAGGAGTCAGGTCATCGAATTTGCTCATCAGATGGACTACGACCGCACTGTGGGACTGGAAACCTTTCATCCAGTCAATTATCTGGGATGGCTGGTTGACTCCTGCCACCGACAGCTTGGAATATCCCACTCCGGTTTCGGGACGGAAGAGCCTTTGATTCTCCGAGTATGCTTTGATCTGGGCATCAACGGAACCTGTCGTGTCGCTTGGATACAAATACGTGGCCTTCAGCTGCAAGTACCAACCCTTGTCTGAGGAATCCGCGTCTTGGACTAGGCCCTCAAGAACGTCTACTGCCTTATGGTTCAGGCCTTGACGGAAAAGCATCTCGGCCTCACGCTCAGAAGTTGCCCGGTCCAAGTATTCCTTGCGCGGATGTTCGGCCTCCAGCTCGTTCATTTTGACTTTGTAATACTCTTTCCATCCTTCGTCTCTATCCAGACATTGCTTAACAAGGGTGTCAATGGCAACCTGGCCTCCCCCTTCGATCACCATCTGCTTGGCCAGCTCTTCCCCTATCTTGATCTGTGACCGAGCCTCCGTAGAGAGGAAGCCCCGTTTACTGTCCTCTGATAGAAAGTCAGTAAGATTATTGCCGGTTACAACAACAGCACACCAATCACCACTGCTGCGGATTCCCCTCCCCATGCCCTGTTCCACTCTCTGGGCCATCTGCCGACGAAGAACCGTAGAACCCGGCCTCACTTCTTGATGATACCTGTCGACAAGAGAAGAATAGGATGGCAGTGAATCTAGGCAGAGTATTCTGCATAAAGCGTCGGGCAGATCTACTCCATCGTATTGATTCACTAGAACTATGACATGTTTGGCCTCATCTCGACTAATCTTGCTTCGAAGATCGACGATGGCCGCCTCGAGGTTCTTCACATCTGTGACTTCTGCGCCGTGGCTTTTCCATGCTTCTGCATGGAGACGAGAAGGCGTTATTGCAACGACCCCAAACTCTCCGTGTCTCTTGGCTAGATTGGCTGTCCACGAAACTATCCTATCTCTTCGAAGATTAGTGTCGACTAGGGTTGGCATCAAGATTAGTCTCTCCCCACTGTACTTGGCGTCGCCCTGTGACAGGGGATGAGCTGCGCTATCAGGCTTGATCCCAAGATCCTTAACGAGAAACGCATCTTCGGTAAGGGTGGCTGATAGGAAGATTCTCCGCTTTGCCTGGTCAAAGGACGGAATCAGATCTAAGGGCAGGAGGCGAGGCGAAATCTCCAGTTCCTTTCCCGAGAAGACGCAAGTCGATCGGTCGAGATGATCCTTCAGCAGGTCCCAAACAAAGAGAAGATCCTCGCTCACTTTCTGTTCCTGAAGTATCTCCAGGACCTGTTTTCTCTTGTCATGCCAAGTCCAGTATGGCACGGCCATTACAGAATCTTTTCCGTTCAAAATATCTGAACATGTTCCGGCGGCCTGCCTTCTCAAAGATTCCTCGAAAAGTTCCCAGAGCTGTTTGTAAACTGCGTTAGGTTTCCTTCCCCTATCGAACCGATCTACCCTGATCGAGAACGATTCACGAATTAGGTCGAGGCACTTGTGCGCATCATCCACAACGATCGCGCCAAGACTAATCGGGCTCGTTGAGCCTGCGACGCCAAAAACCGATTTCCCGTTGAACAGCTTCTTGCAGGTTGTGACCAAAATGGAGGCTGAGTTGAGGAACGCTGTCGGTGGTTTCCCAACTCCTGAAAGGAGTTGGCCCGGCGCCGTGGGAAA